>JAIWFS010000062.1:0-6492 GCA_048631505.1 archaeon
AAACTTCTCATTCCTGGAAAATTTTGCGCCTTGCATCTGCCTGCAGGCCAGATCACCGTGCCGATGATGTCCCAGACGGAATACTTTAGATATGCGAGTGGGGATGGATATCAGGCAGTGGAGATGCCATATGACGGTGAGGAGCTCTCAATGGTGGTCTTTCTCCCGGAGGCAGGCCGGTTTGAGGAATTCGAGGCATCTCTTGACGCCGGGCGGGTGGAGGCGATCATCAATAATTTAAGCCTGACCTATCTTCACCTGACAATGCCAAAATTCGAATATAAATTCAGCCTGGGGCTAAAGGATATGCTGAAAGCCATGGGCATGAATGACGCCTTTAATCCAGTAGTTGCAGACTTTTCCGGCATGGATGGTACACGCGACCTGTGTATCGGTGATGTGCTGCACAAGGCATTCGTATCGGTAGATGAGGCAGGGACAGAGGCGGCCGCCGCTACCGCTGTAATCATGATCGGCACCGGGATGCCTCCAACCCCAACCGAACTTACGCTGGACCACCCATTCATCTTCTTGATCCGGGACATAGAGACAGGTGCCATCCTGTTTGTAGGACGTGTTTTAAACCCTGGCCAATGAATTAGGTGATAGGGAAAGCTTGAGTAACTTAATGATATCTGAAGAGAAAGGAGGAATACAAATGTCATACAAACAAAAACCATTTGCAGCCCTTATAATTGTTGTTATAGCAGCTGTACTGAGCGCCGTTTCAATTTCCTTTGCAGGTTCAGGGCCGAACATGCAGGAGGGTTTGTGGGAGATCACTATCAAAATGGAAATGCCCGGCATGCCGATGAGCATGCCCCCGATGACACACACTCAGTGCATCACGAATGAAAACATGGTTCCCAGTGGCTCTCCTCAACAGACCGAGGAGTGCAAAATCACCGAGACCAAGGTGGAGGGTGATACAGTGACATGGACCATGGAGTGCGATAGTCCGGAAGGCAAGGCAAGGGCAACCGGTAAAATAACATACAGTGGAGACACTTTTAAGGGCACAATCAAGATGACAATGCAAGGCATGGAAACGATTCAACGCCTCAGCGGCCAGCGCATCGGTAATTGCAGGCAGTAGAAAAGCTTAACTCTGAACCTGCGAACGCTTATAGAATATCATTTATTTTCACTGCTTGAAAGCTTTTCTGCTACATCAAGTACAGTCCTTGCGTATGGGCGGCTGTAGTTATATCTGAGGATGACTGCTTCCTGCTCCTTGCGGCTGAGATTGTCTTTCCATCCGTAGTTTCTTATGTAATTTGCCATACTGGCAAGGGCATCGGGTTTTGAGAACAGGTCTATTCTGCCGTCGTGGTCATGGTCGATTCCAAAGCGAAGGGCGTTTGAAGGCATAAACTGGCACAGCCCTATGGCCCCGAAGATTGAGCCCTTGATTTCCAGGGGGTCTATTTTGTTTTGCTCAGAATAGATCAGGAGTGCCCTGAGTTCCTCATAGGCCCACTGGGACTTATCTTTGAGTTTCTTTTCCACGCGTTCTCTTTCGGTAGATTCAAGCATCTCAGGGGGAAGCCAGGGTTTTACACGATCTATATCAGTTGCTGCCGCCATGCTCGCCAATATATTAAAGGCGCGATCAGGACCCAGGTAACGGCCAAGGTCTGTCTCCACAAGGAGGATCGCCACTTTTATTTCCTTGGGTACACCGTATTCACCTTCTATCCGGATTAGTAATTCTTTATGCGTATCCAAAAAAGCACTGGCCCTTGAGAGGCGTTCAGGCCTGAGGAACTTACTGTAATCGAGTTTGCTCTCCTTGTGCGAAAGCTTGCGGGGCATGACCCTGGGATTAAATTGGACTTCGCGTCTGGTAAATATGCTGCGAATTGTCGCCTCGTCCTCTCCATCCTTTATTAAATGCTCTATAAGAGGTTCCCAGACAGAGGCATTTATAGCCTTGGAGGCAGGACACGAAACAGGACATATAAGAGAGGAAAGGACGAAGATAATAAGGAGAGCTGGAGGAGACTTAACCCAGCCAGCCATCGGGATGTTCCCTGATTTTTCGTGTTTCAATCTGCAGGGTTTTGGGGGCTGAATTATTCTTAAGGAGTTGTCCCCATTCGCCTTGTTCTTCAATGTAGTCATCCAGCGCCTTGCCCGAGAGCCTGGACTTGGGCTTGAATTTCATGTTGAAAGGATTTTTGAATACGCCGTTTTCCTTGATTCGATAGTCAAGATGCGGTCCGGTCGACAAACCACTTGACCCTACATAACCTATTATTTGCTTTTGCTCGACCCGGATTCCCTTTTTTATCCCTTTGGCAAACCTGGAAAGGTGCCCGTAATAAGTCTTGTAACCTCCAGGGTGTTTTAAGATAACGATCCTGCCAAAACCTTTTTGCCAGCCCACAAAACTGACCCTGCCGTCTGCCGCAGCCATTATGCGTGTACCTATGGGGGCGGCGAGATCCACGCCAAGGTGAGGGCGATAGACCTTGAGGATCGGGTGCAGACGTCTCTTGGAGAATTTGGATGTCACTCTGTAGACAGGAAGAGGAGATCTCAAAAAAGAAGTCCCGACCTCCTGGCCGGCGGAATCGTAGTATTTTCCCTTGGTTTGACCTTCGGGCTTGTAATAGTAGGCATCAAAGCCTTTGGAATGGTTTTTATACTGTGCTGCCACTATTCTGCCATAACCCACAAAACGATCGTCCTTGAAATATTCCTCAACGATTACGTCAAACCGGTCGCCGGGCCTGGTTTCAGTATTAAAATCCAACCTGGATGCAAATATATCTGCAAAGGCCATGGTGAGCCTGCTGTTGGCCTCAATCTTTGAGAAGGCGGAAAACAGGGAACTGTCTATTATCCCTGATAGTTTTGTCAAACGGCATTCCAGCAAAACCGAGTCTCTGAAGGCATGGAACTCACTTTTGCTATCCTCATTGGGCTCTAATGCATAGATTTCAAGCGGACCCTTTTCATAAGTACATCGAATGAGCCCTCCGCAATCGTCCAGTGAGACACAGAAAGAATCCCCCGGCCTGCATTTTCTGAAATCAACGACCTGTGAAAGCCCTTCAATTACTTGAGATTCCAGGGCCCTATCCACCTTGTTTCTTTCCAGTGCGTGGGAAAAGGTCTCGCCGGGCCTGATAGTACCCTTGACTATGACAGCCGGTTTTGTTTTCGCTGTGTAGCCGGCAAAGGCCTCAGTATCTTTGTTTCCGACCGGAACAGCCTGCTTTGACGTGAATGTATCCTGTACGGGCGAGGTTCCCCGGGATCTGTAATCGCCTATCCAGGAACAGACTAACAGGATACATAAAAACACAGAAAAGAGGGCAATAATACGAAAAAAATTTTTGTTCACAAGTAACCGCTCACAATAATACTCCAGGCCAAAATTTGTGGTCGGTCTTTATCACGTATTTGGCCGGAATACAACAGTATTGATTATTTCTGAAATAGGTCTCCAAGGCCTCCGAGCACTGATCCTTCCCCCCTGGTGCCGGATCCCCCGGTGTTCTGTGGTGCAGATTCGTGGATCCTGCCGGCAAGTCGGGAAAAGGGTAAGGATTGCAGCCACACATGACCCGGTCCGGCAAGGTTGGCGAAAAAGAAGCCTTCGCCACCGAAAATGGCTGATTTAACATTTCCTACATACTCTATATCATAGGATACAGTGCGAGTTAGGGCCACCAGGCAGCCCGTATCAACTCTCAAGGTCTCTCCAGGGCCAAGCTGTCTTTCCACAATAGTTCCCCCTGCATGGACAAAGGAGAGGCCATCACCTTCCAGTTTCTGCATAATGAATCCTTCTCCGCCAAAGAGGGCAACCCCGATCTTCTTCTGAAATGCAAGGCCAATTGATACGCCCTTGGCAGCGCAAAGAAAAGCATCTTTTTGGCAGACTATCTCGTTGTCGTAGTCCTTTAGGTCCAGGGGAATGATCTTTCCGGGATATGGCGCTCCAAAGGCAACTTTTGCCTTTCCGTGGCCTTGTTGGGTAAAGACCGTGCAAAAAAGACTCTCACCTGTGATCAGCCGTTTCCCGGCCCCTATCAGCTTGTCAAAAAAACCTCCGGTCTGCGAGGAAGTACTGCCGTCGCCGAAGACAGTCTCCATGACTATTCCGTCCGTCATGTACATCATTGCCCCGGCTTCAGCCACGGCGCTTTCACCTGGATCCAGCTCAATTTCCACGAACTGCATTTCCTGTCCGAAGATCTGATAGTCTATTTCATGGGCTGTCATATCATGGGCCATGCCGGAAGTGGGCAGCGGAGGTCCCATACGGGATTGCTGAGTACCCGGGTTCAGTTCCGGTATTTGGGAAATAGACGTCCAGTCTGCCATTCCTTCCTTCCAGACCAGTGTACCAGTGCCAATATGCCCTGATGCAAGATGCGTGCTTATCTCTTCAGCCGAATACGGCCCCATGGTCTGACCATTTACTGCTATGTGCCATGTGCTCATAGGATCTGTTTCCTCACCCTTTGGATTGTTGATTTATAATTGTTGATCTATCATTGCTTACAGAAGTTTTATCCAGGCCTTCCTGTTCCTTGGGCCATCGAATTCACAAAAGAATATCTTCTGCCATGTTCCCAGGCACAACTGCCTGTTTTCGAAAATTACCTGTACTTCTGATCCCACCAGTGATGACTTGATGTGGGCAGGTGAGTTTCCTTCCAGGTGATGATAGTCATACTCCCATGGTACTATCTCATTCAGTACAGAAATTATGTCCCGTCGGACCGCCGGATCTGCACCTTCATTAATGGTCAGACCTGCTGTGGTATGGGGCACATAGATAAAGGCAAGACCATCACTCACACCTGCTGAATCTACGGTCTGCTGGATCTGTCCGGTAATGTCAATTAGTTCGGTTCTTGCCTTGCTTTTTATCGAAATGGATTCCATGGCTCAGGCCTCCCGCTTTTTTAAACCGCTGTAGTTGTACCCGATAGTAGTCTGCTTTTGAAGGATCTTTTTTCAGGGCCTCTTCCTCTGTTGCTATGGCCTTCTCCACATATCCATTAATAAAGAAGCTCTCAGCAAGGGTGTCCAATATGTAGCCTGCGGGCTTCAGATTGGCGGCCATTGAGGCGAACATCAGTGCCTCTTTCGGTTTTTGAAACTCAGGGTCGTCTGCAGTAGCATAAATCCATGCGATGTTGTTCAAGATATCAGGATTTTCAGGTGCCAGATCAAGAGCCTGTTTATAAGCCTTTACAGCCTTGGCGTATTCTTTTTTTTGGGCAAAGATCTGACCCATAATGACATACAATTCCGGTCGTTGTTCTCCATTGCTCGTGAGTTGTTCAATGTATAGCTGAGTTAAATTGTTATTGGCCGAGTCTTCCCATGACTGTATGGGCATGAGGCTTGGTATAATTATAAGCAAGCTTGCAATGCCAATGAATAGTCCTTTGTTAAGAAGCAGCTTTTTTTCATATTCGTCCCTTACTATCGGTCGCCGGGCAACTTCATCCAGGAAATTCACCCTCTCTGCAATACTGAAGTGATGCCAGTTGGGCTGGTTGCGAATATCTCCTGCCAGGATGGCGACCTTTTCCAGGGCGTTAATAAGATTCCATGGGTGCCCTTGTGTTTCAAACACAGAGAGATCTGCTTGACGTTCAAAATTCCGCATGAAATAACCCATGAGAAAGCGAAAATACAGGACAATCAATATTCCCATTGGAAGTATTGTCAGGAAAGAAATAAGGGCACTGGGCCAGTGTTGGAGCTGGGTCAGTATCTCAAGAAATAGACGGCGGGATATCAGCCATGTCCCTATGGGATCTAAGAGACGATATACAATGACGGCGAAAGTTCCCAAGAAAAATATATACCAAAGCAAGTGCCTGTGGCGTAGGTGAGCCACTTCATGAGAAAGGACTGCTTCAATTTCCTGGGGGAGAAGGTGTTTCACAAGGCAAGGGGTGAAGAGTATGTAACGAAATCCGGGGACAAGTCCCAGGACGGCAGCCGTGCAGGATTTGCCTCCACTCAGGGGCCATATGAGGATTTCTTTGAAACTTACATTGGTGCGTTTGAGGAAATTTTCGATCAGGCTCCTTGGCGGTCCTTTGGGAAAAGGCACGCATCCCCACATCATGCGCACCATTGGCGGCATGAAGACCAATATTAATATTAGACAGAAGAAAGAAGATATTAATTCTCCAAATGGCTTCTTGAGCAGTTCCTGAAATTCATCGGAGGGGATTGCTCGTATAAGATCCCCTAATATGGTCAGTGTCAGGTAGAGGGCCAGGAAAGGGAGTATAAGTCTTAGCCTGGATTCCAGATCTTCACGTAAGGGAAATTCAGAGAGGCCTTTTCTGTTAAGCACCCACCAGTATAAAGTCCAGAGGAGAATGAAATATAAGATATACAGGCTGATTCCTACGATTTCAATTAATGTCGGAATGAAAGAGACACCTGGTAAGAATACTAGATAGATCTTTATATCCAGCAGGTAAAAGTCAAATATCAAGGGGATCA
>JAIWFS010000063.1:0-6431 GCA_048631505.1 archaeon
TTCGACATCGACATTCAATTCGATAATACACACTTTTTCGAAAAAAGTGTAAACTGGTGAATGAAGGATGCCAAATATTTCATAAAAACAGGGTTGACAAAAAGAACGCCCATCGTCTATATGAACAACCAAGTAATTAAATGCCAAGATATGTGGGCTTACTGATTATTATAAAAAGGAGGAAGTTATGTTTGAGGTCACCATTGATTTTGATAAGTGCCAAGGCGACGAGGAGTGTGTGGGCAACTGTCCGTCTGAAGTATTTGACTGGGACGAAGAGGCTGAAAGGCCAATAATCGCCAGGATGGAAGACTGTTTGGGCTGTGAGACCTGTGTAGAGGTCTGTGAAGCGGGCGCCATCACCGTTGAGGAAGTCTAGCGCAAATTAAACATCAAATCTTATCAAACAAAAAGGGATAGCCATTAGCTATCCCTTTTTTGGATAGTGATTGGGCAGGCACGGGGGCCTGCCCCTACATATTGCCTTTCACCCTGGAAAGGACGAGACGCGCTGCCTCCGCATCCTTTGTGATCTGTCCGGCCAGTTCCTTTGGCCCGGAAAATTTCTTTTCATCCCTCAATCGCTGTATAAAATCCAATTTAATCGGGTGGCCGTAGATATCCTTTTCAAAGTCGAATATATGGACCTCAGCCCCCAGATCCTGTCCGCCAAACGTGGGATTGTACCCGATATTCATCACCCCTCCATAGCACTGGTCTTGATGGATAACCTGGACTACATAGACTCCCGGTTTGGGGCATAGGTCCTCCTTGTCAATGCGCAGGTTTGCTGTGGGAAAGCCTACGACCGGACCGCCTCGACGTATTCCTTCCTGTACGATTCCATGAATCTGGTAATACCTTCCAAGGAGGAGCCGGACCTTTTTCATCTCGCCCAGGGTCACGTATTCCCTGACATTAGTGCTGCTGACTACCATGCCTTCCACAGAAACAGGGGAGATAACATGTACCTTAAATCCAAGCTTGGATCCCATGGCCTGGAGTAAAGATATGTTTCCCTGCCGGCCCTTGCCAAAGGCATAATCATAACCCACGACCAGGTCCTCCACCCCTATAGTCTGGTGAAGTATTTTATTGACAAAATCGTGGGCGGACGTGCCTGCAAGCTCTTTGGTAAAGGGTAGGCGAATCAGGTGTTCAATTCCGGCCTCAGCTATCAGCTCCACCTTATGGTCCATGGTTGAAATAAGTTTTGGTGGATTTTGAGGCCTTAAGACCTTCATGGGATGAGGCTCAAAGGTAAGGGCTACCGTGTCCCCGTTTCTTGGCCCTGCAAGCTCCACTACCCGGCGGAAAAGGGCCTGATGCCCCAGATGTACTCCGTCAAAGTTACCTATGGTCAGTGCAGGCCGATGAAATGGTTTTTTAATCTCGTGCAGGCCTTTGTAAACCTTCATTTCAAATCTTCTTCAGTTTGTGGTTGCAGCCTTTGCTCCGGACATTCATTTACTATTTGGTCAGCAGACACTACAATGGCCCCTTGACAAGTGCAAGCACTGTCTATTTAATGATTTTCGCTCAGCCGAAGTGGCGGAATTGGTAGACGCGCTAGATTCAGGATCTAGTGGACAGTATATCCGTGGGAGTTCGAATCTCCCCTTCGGCACCACCTAATTATTGTCTGAACGGAAAAGCGGTTCAGACACAATTTTGAATTCTAAATTTTGGATTTTGAATTTAGGATTGCTGATTTTTGAGCGGAATTACTTTCCGGTCTTTCCGTTTATCTTTTGACGCAGCACTCCTGAAGGCCGAAAAGTCACGACTCTTCGAGAAGCAAGGATCAGATCCTCTCCTGTGTGTGGGTTTCTGCCACGCCTGGATCTCTTATCCTTAACAGAAAATTTACCAAAACCGCTAACAAGAACGTTCTCTCCTGCCTCAAGACGATCTTTAATGATCTTGAGCAAGCTCTCTACGGCTTGAGCAGACTCTATTTTGGTCAGTTTTTTACTTCTATATATACGACTTACAAGATCTGCCTTAGTTAAGGTCATATTGAGACACCCTCCTCTCCAAACACATAAATAAATCTCAGGGGAGCTGTTACAAATTCCAAAATATTAATACGTTAAAGAAAAAAATCCATTAAGTCAAGAGGATAAGCGCCCCTAAAAAAGATATCTCCAAAATTCTTTTATCGCGTATCGTTCAAGCAATCAACCATAGCCCTCAAGTCATCAAGAGGTATTTGCCCTGGAGCGGCCTCATGACCCCTGGCTGGAGACGCATAGGTCAGATAAGCCCCCATGGCCAGGCAGGCCAGCCTGCTCATCTTTCCCAAAACCCCCATACAGAAGGCTATTAAAGGGAACCCCTCATCCAGGGCCTTAAAATACAGCGAAAAAACTTTCAAGACATCCTGTGGACCCTCAGCCATGGTGACTATCTTCCCAATGTCTGCCCCGGCCTGTCTTTCCGAATCAAATACTTCGATCAGTTTTTCCTTCTCGGGAGTGCAAGAAAAATCATGATAGGAAATGATGAGCTTTGTCCCGGCTTCACGAACCTTTTTTACTATGGCATCCCTTAAGGCCGGATCTGTTCTGAGTTCAATATCAACATAATCCGCCCCTGCTGATATGGCCTTTTCCAAAAGGCTGATTCGCTCCTCTTCCGAACCTGAAAAAAGACCTCCTTCTGCTGAGGATCTATTAGTAAAAATAAAGGGGCAGGGGCGGTCTTTTATTAAGCTCACAAAATCCAGGGATTCCACATCTGCAAGAGCATCAAGACGGACTTCTGCCATATCGGCTTTTGCCGCCACCTGTTGCAGACGCTTCAGCAGGGCGTCACATGTAGGTTCAGCCAGGGAGACACAGATCATGCGAGACAATCACCAAATCACTAAATCACTAAATAAAATATGTGTCCTTCCGGGGGTCGATTCCCTCCAGATAGCCGGCAATGGCCCTATCATACTTATTTGTTGTAATAAAGACCTTCCTGGCCAGTTCAAAACGTGTAGTCAGGGTAGTGGCTCCGTCATTGGCCTTCATTTCTCCAAGCACCTTTGAATAATCAGATGGATCTACAACCACAGTCACATACCGGAAGTTCTTTGCAGAAGAACGAAGCAGAGTTGGTCCCCCGATATCAATATTTTCAATGGCATCAGCCAAACTCACACCTTCCTTGGCCACGGTTTTTTCAAAGGCATAAAGATTTACCACTACCATATCAATAGAAGGAATAGCGTGGTCTTCCATCTGTTGCATGTGGCCGGCATTGTCACGAAGGGCCAGGATGCCGCCATGGACCATAGGGTGTAAGGTCTTCACCCGGCCATCCATCATCTCCGGAAAACCAGTAAGATCTGAAACATCCTTTACAGAAACGTCCGCCTCTCTTATTACTCGAGCTGTACCGCCGGTAGATACGATCTCTACACCCATATCCTCAAGTTCTTTAGCCAGTTCTGCTACACCTGCCTTATCAGTTACGCTAATGAGTGCCCTTTTTATCTTTGTCATATGTATTGACCGCCTTTATTGTTTGGATTCAAAAAAAATATTAACAAAACGGAAACAAACTGGTCGGGACGAGAGGATTTGAACCTCCGACCCCAGCGTCCCGAACGCTGTGCTCTACCAGACTGAGCCACGTCCCGACCGAAGATCTATTCCATATATTCGCCAAGCCGGACCTTGTCAACAGAAGCATCTGCTGATATCAGGGTAATAAGTATCCTGACCATACTACACGTACCGGGAGCAATCTATGTTTTTCCATAAAGTGGGGCGGCTTTTTTGTGGCCATGAAGGAGACGAGGCTTATGAAGATTGAGTCATATCGCTTTGGTGAAATCGTAATTGATGGAATACGTTATACAAAGGACCTGAAAATTATTAGAGGAAAGACCTTTGACAACTGGTGGAGATCACAGGGACATACCCTTCAACTCTCTGACATCCTGGATGTTGTGGCTGCAAAACCCAGTACCCTGATAGTCGGAACAGGTGCTTACGGCAGAATGGTTCTAAATTCCGGGCTATCGGAGGAACTCGAGTCCAAGGGTATCCGTATAGAGGCCCTTCCCACCGAACCGGCCATACAGAGGTTCAATGAACTGGCATCGCAGCTTGGACACGAGGCTGTTGCCTTTGCAGTTCACCTTACATGCTAGAGCCTCTTGCACAGGGATCTACTGATTCTCCCCTTCCGGGTATTGTAATTGCCGGTACACACAGCGGCTGCGGGAAAACAACAGTGACCCTTGCCATAATGGCAGCACTGAAAAAAAGGGGCCTTAAGGTGGCTCCTTTTAAGGTTGGCCCTGACTTTATTGATCCCGGACACCACGCCTCAGTGTGCGGATGCCCTTCTCACAACCTTGACGGGTGGATTTTAAGTAAGTCTTCAGTGCAGGAGTTGTACCGGCAGTATTGTACCGGGGCGGATGTTTCAGTTATTGAGGGGGTAATGGGCCTCTTTGATGGTGCCGGAGGAACTTCTGAATCAGGTTCTACTGCAGAAATTGCAAAGTGGCTGGATCTGCCTGTTCTATTGATAGTGGATGTCATTGGTATGGCAAGGAGTGTGGCCGCACTGGTAAAGGGCTATCTTGAATTCGATAGCGGCTTACGCTTTGCCGGAGTAGTCCTTAATAAAGTGGGTAGTAAAAGGCATGCTGCGCTTTTGAAAGAGGCACTGTCTCCTCTGGGACTGTCATGGACCGGCACTCTGTTTCGTAATCAGGACCTGCAGCTTCCATCAAGGCATCTGGGACTCATAACTGCTGAAGAAGGCGGTCTTGAAACAAAGCAAGCAGACCTCTTTAGAAGCTGGTTTGAAAAAGGCTGCGATTTAAATTCATTGCTAAAAACAATCCGGCAAAACAGGAAAGACATACGTCCGGCTGATCAAACCGGAACAATAAAACACATCGGCATTTCCCATTCGCGTCCGGTACGTATTGCAGTGGCAAAGGATGAGGCCTTTTGTTTCTATTACCAGGCAAATCTTGACATTCTTGAAAAATTCGGTGCGGAGATCGTGTTTTTCTCGCCCCTTAGAGATCATTCCCTGCCTCCTGGAATACAGGGGCTTTATCTTGGAGGCGGATACCCTGAACTGCACGCCGAAGCCCTCTCAAGAAACAGGGACCTTCGAGAGGAAATACTGACCAAGGCCCAGGGAAATCTCCCTATCTATGCAGAATGCGGGGGATTTCTGTACCTGTGCCAGGGCCTGATTCAAAAAGAAGAGCCAAGGCCGGCACATCCCTGGGTCGGCCTGTTCCCTTTTGTGGTAAATATGCAGAAAAGGCGCTGTGCCCTTGGCTACAGGGAAATCATTTTAAAAAAGAATACTATACTCGGCCCGGCCGGCACAAGAATTAGAGGACACGAATTCCATTATTCCAATTTACTTGAGCCAATTTCTCAGGATAAATCAATAATCCGTATCTACGAGGTCAGAAATGCCGGCAACAGCCTTCTTGCCCCTGAAGGTTACACGTGGAACAACACGCTTGCCGGCTATATACATCTACATTTTGGAAGTTGCCCTGATGCTGCCAAGCACTTCGTAGCTGAGGCGCGACAGCATTTTGTTCATGCGTAATCGTCAGGGTTCAGGGTTCACCGAAAATCTGAATCGTTGATTAGTGAGTTCTGAGCCCACAATCTTCTTGCAAAAAACCCTTTATTTGGCTAAGAATTCCATGTCCTTAAAATAGAACTACAAATTGGCTCTCTCACTAGCCGCACTTGAGGTTAATTTGAGAGTTGTCTCCTCAACAAATAAATTAAGATGGGAGATTTCTGACTATGCCCACAGGTCTGCGCTGGAAATTTATCTTGATGGCAGCACTTATTGCCTTGTCTGTGGTTTTTGTACTGCCCTCTTTCTATAAAGGTACGCCTGACTGGTTCAAAAAGTATATCTACAGCGAGGGCCTGAAACTTGGTCTGGACCTCCAGGGGGGAATGCATCTCATCCTCAAGGTAGACGTGGACCAGGCAGTTAGAAACTCTGCGGATCTTGCGGCAACGGACCTTAAGGAGTCCCTGGGGCGCAGGCAGATAACATTGGTGCGCCGCCCGAGTCCGAACCCTGACGAAATACTGTTCTTTCTTCCTAACAAGGACGCAGTGGGAAGGGTAAAGGCCGTTCTGGAAGATGAATTCCCAAGCCTCGAACTCGTAAAGGTAAAAGAAGAGGGGAAATTCCCCAGCCTGGTATTAAGACTCTCCCCGGAAGAGGAAAAATTCATAAGAGAAAATGCGGTTGATCAGTCCCTGGAGATCATTCGTAACCGGATAGACCAGTTTGGTGTTACAGAACCTGTAATCGTCCGTCAAGGCGAGGAAGAAATAGTAGTCCAGCTTCCGGGGATCCAGGACCCTGAACGGGCCCTCAAGCTCATAGGGCAGACCGCGCAACTGGAGTTCAAGCTGGTGGATGAC
>JAIWFS010000064.1:0-6325 GCA_048631505.1 archaeon
TGTGCTCGTCTGTTATGAGCTCGCCGAGGGCCTGGTTTCCCATCTTGGGTGTTTCGCCCAACTTCTCGATCACCATCGCCCAGGGCAGCCCGTCGGGCTGGATCTTAGATTGGGTGGCGAGCAGAACGGGAGCCGCGTCCCTGAGCTCATAGACGACCTCCATGAACGCCATGAGCGCCCCTTCCAGCACCAGGAGGTCAATGTCTTTTTCGGTTGTGTCCTGGGCGGCTTTCAGGGCGTCGGCGAGGTCACCGGTAGGCATGAGCTGGTCATCGATTTCCTCATCGTGCGTGTTGTCGCGCCCGATGCCGCGCCAGGACAGCCCTTCACTTTTCATTACAAAGGCCACGTTTTCATGCTCGGCCAGGCCAAGGGCATAGGTCACGAAGTCCTCCAATACAGCGCCGTCTGCGGTGTTCTGTTCTGGATAAGTTTGCAGCGGGTTCTTCGCACCGCCTACAACCTCAAAAACCTCGGTTCCATCGACGGACAGCCGGTCGATCAAAACCAGGATTTGCGGATGATTTTCGACCTCGGCGGTCCCTTTCAGAAGCTGGGCAATGGTGGCGTCGGCGTAGGCCTCCTGTTCATTGTCGGCAGCCAGATAAAAGAGGAACGTCCACTGTGTGTCACCACCCTCCGACACATCGCTTTCATTGACCCAATTGTGACCCCCGGACTTTGCCGCATTCATTCCCGGGCTTGCCCAGCACATCCCTGTGACGAGAAATACCAGCAGCATTACTGATACACCACTCAATTCTTTTCTCATGATTTTTTTCTCCTTCGTTGCCAAAAACCTGCAAACATTTTTTTGATGTACCGTTAAGAAAAAGGCACACCTTTTGAATTCTTTAGCAATTTCAGCCAATTCATTCTTCCGATCAAGGATTGCACCGACGCCTGGCATAGAAATATGCAAATTTCGTGACACATTGCGGGCAATAGTTGGCTTCCTATTAAGTTGATAGGAAATCGCTTTTCAGGGATTAGCTGAGCTGATAGGAAATGTGATCGCTGAATGTGGGCTCAAAACTTCCTCATCATCCCATCTCTCCAGTTCCTATGACATGAAAATTCATGTATCAGCCATTAGGACCTTCATGTAGCAGGCGTATCAACATTTTAAACGAAATGGTAGGAAAAATTATTTTAGCTCATAGAATATTGAATCAATAAAAAGAGGGCTTTCCTTTTTTGCTTCCCGTTGGGGCTTCCCCACTATCCAGCTTCAAACAAATTTTCTGAAAAGGAAATCGCATTCCTTTGGGGAAAGATCAAACCGTAGTTCTGCCTCGTGTATGATTTCCTTACGGCTTTTTTCAGGATACTCCTTGGTGATCTCGGATATCCACTTTACAGCCTTTCGGATGCTCTCACCTTCGGGTAACAACTGCTCCGTGCTCATTTGATTCCTCCTAATATATATTCTAACCCAATCACCCTGTCCTCAAGGCCTCGGATGGATTGACCTTGGCAGCCTGTCTGGCTGGATATATGGTGGCAAAAAAACATATTAAAACGGCAGAGATCGAAATTATGGCCACGTCGCTTGTGTGGAGCAGTATAGGAAGTGTGTCGGTGTAATACACCTCACTTGGTATCTTAATGAACTTGTAGCGGCTAAGGAGGGAACAGAGACCTACTCCGCCTAAAACGCCGAGTATGGTTCCGGTCAACCCCACAAGCAATCCATTATAAATAAAAATCCGTAAAATATTTTTATCCATTGCCCCCAGTGTCTTAAGTATTGCTATATCCTGATTCTTTTCCATGACCATCATGATAAGGGTACTCACAATGTTAAAGGCAGCCACCAGGACAATCAGGGTAAGAATTATGAACATGGCGAATTTTTCCAGCTTCAGGGCTGAAAAAAGATTACGGCTCATCTGTTGCCAGTCTATTGTCCAGAACGGAAATCCAAGTTTTTTTTGTATGGCGGCTGCGAGGCCATTCGTGGCATAAATATCCGAAACCTTTATCTCCAGGCCATGGACTTTATCACCCAACCCAAGAAGCCGTTGGGCCGCCTTAATGGGAATAAAGGCAAGGGAGGCATCGTACTCATACATGCCGGTCGTGTTTACACCTGTCACCTGGAAGGTACGTATCCTGGGGAGCATTCCCACAGGTGTAATAGTCCCGCTGGGCAGCACGACCTGGATCGGCTGCCCGACAGCAACTCCCAGGTTGCGGGCAAGTTCCTTGCCCAGAAGTATTGGCGGAATTCCGCTGCCATTATAATTCTCAAATGCCCCGAGTCCCTCTCCTCTGATGATCTCCCCCACGCTGAAGACTTCTGCCACAGAGCCCGGGTCTATCCCTCGGATGGCTGCTCCACTGACAGCCCTTCCTGAACTCAAAAGGGCCTGGACATAGACAAGGGGGGTCGCAGCCGTCACTGTGATATCCCCGTCCTTTCCCCTGATCATATTCAAGAGGCCATTCAAATGGTCATTACGAGGAATAGTAGTTTCGAGCACCTTTTGCCGCACAGACTCCATGTTACCAAAGGCACCTTCATAGTTTTTGACCAGAATATGTGAATTTATGCCAAGTATCTTGGTGCGGAGGTGGTTTTCAAAGCCGGTCATGACCGCAATTACGACGATCAGGGCCATTACGCCTACCGTTACCCCTGCTATGGATATAAAGGTAATAAGGGAAATGAAGGCCTGTTTGCGTTTTGCCCTGAGATAACGCAGGGCAATAAACCATTCGAAATTCATCCTGAAACTCGACCCTCCGGACGCAACTGCGGGAACAGGATAACATCGCGGATAGAAGGGGAATCCGTAAAGAGCATTACTACGCGATCCACACCTATACCCTCACCGGCAGCAGGTGGCATACCTACTTCCAGTGCCCTGATAAAGTCTTCATCCAGTTCAGGGGGCACCTTATCATCATCTCCTCTGCCGGCTATCTGCTCTTCAAAACGCTGACGCTGTTTCCTTGGATCGTTAAGCTCTGAGAACGCGTTCGCGATCTCGCGGCCGCCAATGAAAAGTTCGAATCTGTCTGTAACCTCAGGATTTTCTTGATTCTCCCGGGCCAGGGGTGAGACGTCAATGGGATAATGGCTTATAAAGGTCGGCTGAATGAGCTTGGGCTCTACCAGTAAATCAAAGAGCTTTGTCCATAACTTGCCTGTTTTTTCATTGCCCTTCAGGGGAGCACCAAGGGCCTTTAACCTTTCCACAAGGCCCTTTCTGTTTTCAAGATCCTTTTTTGAAATCTGCCCAATCTCTATTAATGCCTCTTCAAGAGTCATCCGGCGCCAGGGAGGCGTGAGATTCATCATGCACCCCTGATAGGAAAAGACCGTTCCGCCCTTTATTTCTTCAGCTATCCGGGAAAAGAGTTCCTCTGTCCGCATCATCAGGTCTTCATAAGTGACATAGGCCTCATAGAACTCCAGCATGGTAAACTCCGGATTATGCTGTATAGAGATTCCTTCGTTCCTGAAGTTCCGGCCAAGCTCAAATACCTTGTCAAAGCCACCCACAAGGAGCCGCTTCAGATACAGTTCCGGAGCTATCCGCAGGTAAAGGTCCATACCTAGGGCATTGTGATGGGTTGTAAAGGGACGGGCGGTTGCGCCACCAACGATGGACTGCATCATCGGGGTCTCAACCTCCAGGAAACCATGGGAAGTAAAGTACTCCCGCAATATCTGTACAATACGGGACCGGGTCCTGAAAACCTCTCTTACCTCCTGATTCATGATAAGATCGACGTATCGCTGGCGATACCTGATCTCCTTGTCTTTTATTCCGTGATATTTCTCAGGAAGGGGCTTCAGGGACTTGGTTGCCAGGCCAATGGTTTCAGCCGAGACTGTCAATTCGCCGACCCGGGTCCTGAAAAGCCTGCCTTTAACCTCAATCAGGTCACCGATGTCGAATTTCTTGAACAGGCTGTAGGCTTCGGTCCCAACCATGTCCCTTCTCACATGGACCTGAAGTTGATCGGAGCTGTCCTGCAGATGTAAGAAGGCGGCCTTTCCAAAACGGCGCAAACTCATTATGCGGCCGGCCAATCTAAAGCTGTCCGGCACCTTTTCCAGGGCCTCTGCATCATATGAATCATACAACCTGCGTATTGTCGCCGTACTTTCAGGCGTCTTTACGTCGTTGGGATAAAGAGATATATTATCTTTTTCAAGTTGCTCCGCTTTTTCGCGGCGCTGCTTAATAACTAGGCTTTCGTCACTCAAGTTGTCCACTCCTTATTGGGGAATGCCATGATTATACTCGTGGTAAAAAAACATGATAAGAAATCCGACATCCTTCATTCATCAATTTACACTTTTTTCGAAAAAGTGGGTATTATCGAATTGAATGCCGATGTCGAAACTGGAAATTTGAAATTAGGTAATGCATCTACATCTTTGTATTTTTCCCAATTTCAAATTTCAAGTTTCAAATTTCACTACCAAAATACAAGATCAACAAAGTGTAAACTATTTTTGACTTGTCGTGAAGGATGTCCATAGTTTACTCTATATATACCGTCAAGTGAATCAAGGGGTCTTGCTTCATGAATCTACGTTTAGCCCTGTGCATAGCCTATGCAGGAGTCATCTTTGGAATCTCTTCCGTCCCTGGGAATCGACTTCCCAGCATATCGGTCAGTGACTATTTTATACATTTTTTAGAGTATGTTGCATTAGGTTCATTGCTCATGTGGTGGCGGCTGCACAACTCTGCAGTATCTATAGCAGTGGCCCTGTGTCAGGCCATTTTTCTTGGATCATTATATGGCCTTGCCGACGAACTTCATCAATATTTTGTGCCAAATAGATGTGCTGATCCGGTTGACTGGGTGGCAGATACCCTGGGTTCTGCCGTAGGTGCGATTGCAGTATTGGCTTTATTCTTAGTTTTCTCAAAACGGTCTGGTCCTCGGGAAGGCGTGAGGGATTAATTGAAGGATTAAAGGATTAAGGGATTAAAGGATTAAAATTAGAGACGATTTAGTGCTTATGAATAAAGAAATTGTTCATATCATGAACGATATTTCCTCCTGGCTCCGTTATCAAAAGCAACTGGGGGTTGAGATTATTCCCAAGGGCTCTGAATTATCCGCCTTCCTGGATCATCGTGTCAAAAGTAAGGCATCTCTGCAGGAGCTGACTTCCACCCAGGAATATGGGGATGAGATTCCTGCACCAACTGACCTTGACAGGCTTCGCAAGATGGTTGAGAATTGTAACAGGTGTGATCTGCATAAAAAGCGGCAAAATATAGTCTTCGGAGAAGGACCTGAAAATGCAAAGCTGGTGCTGGTAGGAGAGGCCCCGGGCAGGGAAGAAGACATGCAGGGCCGGCCATTTGTAGGCCCTTCAGGAGAACTCCTTACAGATATGCTTAATGCCGTAAATATTTCCAGAAAGGATGTCTTTATCACCAGTGTAATCAAGTGCCGCCCCCCGCATAACCGCACACCCGGACACGAAGAAATTGCCGCATGCTCTTCCTTCTTAAGACACCAGTTGAGGCTCATCGATCCGCCCCTTATACTTGCTTTGGGACTGGTGGCTGCCCAGACCCTCCTTAAAGAAAAAGCCCCTTTGAAATCTCTTCGTGGCCGCTTCCATCAGTTGGGAAATGCCAGGGTCATGCCAATCTATCATCCGGCATATCTGCTGAGATCAAAAGGAAGCCGGCAACTGGACCTTAAACGTGTGGCCTGGCAGGACCTTCAAATACTGGAAAAAGAGTATGCCAAATATCGCTAAAAACCAAATGCAAAAGACTATAGAACAAATCCAACCTGATACCCATTTTCTAAAAAGGGAAACTATTAATTCAACGCCGGGTATTTCGAGGCGGGGTAAATGGTTTATAAGATACGGGGTTTTACAAGCAGTCCTATTGCTTGTTATTACGCTGTTTTTGTCTGTGTTAGTTCCTTCCTTGTGGGGGGATGATCAGAAAGACAAGCCGCAGAATCCAACAGACCATTCCAGGATCTATCTTGTCAAATTAAAAGGAAGCATAAATCCCGGTGCAGCGGAGTTTTTAAAAAGGGCGCTTAGAGAGGCGGACATGGGCCTGGCTACCTGCCTGGTGATTGAGCTTGATACTCCGGGCGGCCTTGTATCTACCCTGAGGGATATGGTCCAGGAAGTGATGGCATCACCGATTCCAACAGTTGTTTATGTAATGCCCTCCGGGGCACAGGCCGCATCTGCCGGTGCTATTCTCACCATTGCCGCCCATGTTGCCGCCATGGCGCCCGGTACCAATATCGGGGCGGCTCACCCGGTAACTCTGGGCTCTGGCGGGGAAAAAGACGATACCATGAAACAAAAGGC
>JAIWFS010000065.1:0-6309 GCA_048631505.1 archaeon
CTTATACATCTTGCTTGTCCTTTTGCTTCTTTTCTGTGTTGCGTCAAGGCTTACATAACCCGTTATGCGCGTCTTAACGCGCTTTGAAAACAAACAAAATTACGGCGCAATCTGTACAACTTATTTTGACTTGCCTTCTAACGTTGATGAACATATTCAATTTTGGGCCGAGTTTTTCAACTATTGCTTTGTATTTTGTCGCATTTGACTCAGATAAAACTTCTGCCAGTTTATAAACATCCAACTCGTAGACTCATTTCATTTTCCCCCGAATTTCCAATTTCCAATTTCAAGTTTCAAGCCGTTAACGGCTACATAAGAAGCAGGTACCCGCTCCAAATGGTGGCAGTGAAGACTTTTCATGAGGGACCATGCCTCTTCAAGTACCGCATCTGTCATAGTCAGTCTATGGAAATTGTCAAGAGGTCCGTTCTGAATGTGTCTCAAGGACTTTAGTGTCCCCAAGCTTATTTTATGGGTTTTTTCCCCTGACTTCCGGCATTCGCTGCACATGAATCCTCCTGCATGGAGTTTGAAGATCGCATGATCGCCCATCGGTGGCTTTTTACAGAGAAGGCACTGGTCAAAATCAGGGGCATAGCCTGCCAGGGCCAGAAGCAGGGTCTTGAAAAAGAGAGTGGTCTTTCTTGGGTGGAAACCGTCATTGAGAGAGTTAAGATACCATCGAAGGAGTTTAAAAAGATCTTCTTGGGGATCATTTTCCTTTGTCCAGAGATTTACCAGTTCGCAGCATAGACTGGCCATGATATAGCATTCGACTTTATGTCTTAGATGTGGAAAATTATCCAGGATTTCAGTAGAGTCGATTCTGTTCAAACCTGTGGTGCGCGGCAGGGCTAGAGACAGGTTGAGCATGGTGAAAGGCTCAAGTGCATTTACAAAGCGGCGTCGGCTCCTTTTTGCCCCCTTGGCAATGCCCCGCATTTTTCCTCTGGCCATTGTGTAAAAGGTGATAAGCCGGTCGGATTCTCCCAGGTCCTGGCCTGAAATTACGAATGCAGGACTTTTGAAGATATCGGGCATGTTATTCCGTATAAGAGCTGAAAGCCTGAAGCTGAAAGCTGAAAGGGTTGATTATGATAGCTTTGAGCTTTCAGCTTTGAGCTTTCAGCTTTCAGCTTTGTGCTTTGAGTGTTCAATAGGTCTTTCTTTCGATGAAGTGATCGCGGGAGGCGTGAGGTTTTGATCTGTTTCGTGTTTTTCATCTGAGGGCCAAAAGAACCAAATTACCAGCATAAGCAATAAAAAGATGAGAAAAAGCGCTGCTGCGGCACTGATTAAGTCTCGATTAAACAGAGAGACTTTATTTACATAATTAAGTAACGGCTTATATGCCGGCTCAGTTGACTCATCAAGACTCTCATCAGCAGCACGGATCTCCTGGTAACGAAGGATGACGTCTTCCGGAACAAGACCTATGAATTCAGCATAGCTCTTTATGAAGCCTTTCACAAAGACCTCGGCAGGCAGCTTGTCCCAGCGGCCAGCCTCCATAGCCCTTAACCTGTAGATCGCAATCTTGGTGCCTTCTGCAACTTCCTCCAGGGAAATCCGGCGTAGTTCCCGTTCCCGCTTGAGGTATTCCCCTAAAGATTCTTTAAACATATCTCTTTTTCGGAATATTATAGAAAAAATCAAAGAAGTATCTGAATAGTTGACTTTGAACGTAGTTCCCCGAGCCACTCTTCAAACCGGGCATTTATTTGCTCGCGGTAGAGTTTTTTTCTGACTTCCTTTATTTGAGCCGAATCGAGATCAGTCTGTCCGCTTTGTACTATTTCCTTTAACCTGAAGATTTGCCAACCCACCTGAGTATCAACTATGTCACTAAAATCGCCTGGTTTAAGGTTGACTACAGCCTGTTTGACAAAGGGTGCCATCTCTTTCAAGGTAAAAGCGCCCAGGTATCCACCGTCTTGGCCTGATGGGAGATCGGAATAGCGCCTTGCCACTTCTTCAAAAACTTTTTCTTCCCTTAGTGCATTGTAGGCCTCTTCGATCCGTCTCCTGGCCTCCTTTCTGGATTCAGGATCATCCTCTTCAAATTTAGCACATATGTGTTGCATTATATAGAGTGGGTCATCGGAGCTGTTTTTAAAAGGATATTCTTTTAGATGTTCATTAACCTGTTCATCAGTTATTACTATCTTTGCGCGCACCTGTGCATTTATAAGCTCTGCCCTCTCAATTTGTTGCTTTAGCTCCTTTTTGTATTCTTCGAGTGTATGGCCTTCGGATGCAAGTTTTTCTGAAAGCTGATCTCTGGTTATATGATTGTCTTCACATATCTGGTCCAAGGCCCTCTCGATTTCCTGTTCACCTACTTTTATACCCAGTTTTTTGGCTTCTTCCTGTGCAAGACGATCATCTATCAACTGTGGCAGGACTTGGGCAAGAATTTCCTGCCTTGTGGTCTCTATCTCTTCCTTGCTCATTTCTTCATTAGTGTACTTCTGAACCAAGGGTTGGGCCCAGCCTTCAAGTTCGGAAAGTGTGATTACATCTCCGTTTACTGTGGCAGCTATCCTGTCGACTATGATACCGTATGCAGGATAGGCCTCAAATGTCAGGACAGCCAACACAACGAAAAAGGTGCGGGAAAATATGCTATGTAAAATCATACTTGCGGTCTCCGGTAAGGAATATAATATCAAAATTACCCCTTTGTAGCCATTTTTACTAGTACTTGCAAGGTCTGTCTAATGCTTGCAAGGCTATCCCCATCTTCTTCAATAAATTCAGGAAAAATAATCAGTCTGCCATCCGGCAATAGGCGCCACTGCCGGTTTTTTTGTACTGCCTCTATGAGTTTTTCAGGATGAGGTGGGCCTTCGGGCCCAAAACCCAAGACAATACGTTCTTTCTTATTAGAAAAACTCCTGTCAAGCCGTATCACGTTCAGCAGCCTCAGCGTGCGTTTTATCCCCATTACCTTAAGTAGAGACGCAACTTCTTCCGGCATCGGGCCGAAGCGGTCTCTGAGTTCCAGTGAAAAATCCGCGTCTTTTTCGTTGTCTTCCAGTCGTGCCATTCTCCGGTAAAGGAGCAGACGCTGTTCCACATCCGGGACATACTCTTCAGGGATAAACGCGGGTATGCCCAGGTTTACTTCCGGGTCTATTTCGTCTTTTTGAGGGAGCCCTTTGAACTCGTCTATAGCCTTTTGCAGTAATTCAAGATAGAGTTCATATCCTACTTCTGCAATACTTCCTGACTGGGAGACTCCAAGTATGTTCCCGGCCCCGCGAATCTGAAGGTCCTGCATCGCAAGGCGGAATCCGCCTCCGGACACAGAGAGTTCCATAATGGCCTTGAGCCTTTTTATGGACTCTTTTCCCATCTCGGATATCCGGGGAATAAGAAGATAGGCATATGCTTGTTCACCGGCCCTTCCGACCCTGCCCCTGAGCTGGTACAAGTCGGCAAGCCCAAGCTTGTCAGCCCGGTTTATAATCGTGGTGTTTGCAGACGGGATATCTATACCGGATTCTATGATGGTGGTGCACATAAGGCAGTCAATATCACCCCTTACAAACCGGATCATGATCTCCTCAAGTTCGTTGGGATTCATTTGTCCATGGATGACCTCTATCCTGGCATCAGGTGTTAAGCGCTGGATATGCTCTGCCAGCCTGTACAGGCCCTTTATCCGGTTGTGAACAAAAAATACCTGGCCGCCGCGGCTGATCTCCCGTTCTATAGCCTCTTTTATTAACGAGTCATCAAACTCGGCCATGAAGGTCTTGACAGGTATGCGGTCCCTGGGAGGCGTATTGATTGTTGAAAGGTCCCGGATTCCCAGAAGTGAGAGCTGAAGAGTCCTTGGGATTGGTGTTGCGGTAAGCGCAAGACAGTCAACAGTCTGCTTGAGCCTTTTCAGCCGTTCCTTGTGCTTAACCCCGAAACGGTGTTCCTCGTCTACGATCAGCAGTCCCAGGTCCTTGAATTTTACGTCCGGCTGCAGCAGCCGGTGTGTGCCTATAATGATATCGACCCGGCCCTGGCTGATCCCGGCAAGGATCTCTCTCTGCTTTTGTCTGGTCTTGAGCCTGCTGAGGGCTTCTACAGTAACAGGATATCTCTGAAACCGCTGTTTGAATGTCCGTTCGTGCTGTTCTGCCAGGAGAGTGGTAGGTACCAGTATGGCCACCTGTTTTCCGTCTTCAACAGCCTTGAATACGGCCCTCATGGCGACTTCTGTCTTGCCGTAGCCCACGTCTCCGCATAGCAGCCGGTCCATGGGTCTGGGCTCCTGCATGTCAGAAAGGACTTCTTCTATTGAGGCAGCCTGGTCCCTGGTCTCTTCATAGGGAAATGAGGCTTCAAACTGCCGGAACATGGCATCAGGAGGTGAAAAGTCAAAGCCCTTGCTCACCTTTCTTGAGGCATAGAGGTCAACCAGTTCGTGGGCGATTTCATATATGTCCTTCTTGACCTTCTGTTTCGCAAGTTGCCAGCTTGAACTTCCCAGCCGGTCAAGCCGTAGAACGCGACCTTCTATCCCGATATATTTCTGGACCAGTCCCAGGCGGTCTACCGGCAGATAGAGTTTATCACCACCGCGGTATTCGAGGAAAAGGAATTCCCCCGGAACCCCACCGGTCTCTATCCTGACAAGACCCTTATAGAGTCCTACACCATGGTCCCTGTGTACGATCGGTTGACCGGGCTTCAGATCCTCAAAGGTCAGATCACTTACGGTTGTTTTCTCTCTCCCCGGGCTCCTGGTCCTTCCGGCCCGTGCGCCTAACAGCTCTTCTTCCGTAAGGACTATGTAGGCCTCACCCGGAAGGGCGAATCCTGAAGAAAGTTGTCCGGTACAGATCATAAGCCCGGGTTCTGCCGGGTCATTGGTCAAAGGTGCTGAGAGTATGGGAGGCCTGGCCTCATCACTGATAAGCTCATGATAGCTGAGGAGTTCTATCATCCTTTGGCCCTGCCGCCGGCCAGGCACTACCAGGACAATCCTTTCTCCCGCCTCGATCCAGTCTTTGAGCCGGTCAAGCACCGGTCCGATAAGATCAATTCCCCTCTTTGCGCTTCCGGGCATCAAGGTCAGGTCCGGCTTGCTCGATTTTATCTCCAGCTCTTGAATGTTTGAGGCCGGCAGGTTGAAGGAAGACCCTTTGGATTTGGTGATTTGGTGATTTGGTGATTTGGTGATTGAAGAATTTGGTAACGATCTGTATACATTGATGTCCTGAAACAGCCAGCAGGTATGATCCCTTATCTGTTTTGAAAGCTGCTCCGGGTCAGAGAGTAAAGACTCCAGGGGAGAAAAAACTCTGTGTTCGTTAATGGCTGATTCGTATGTCTGCTCAGCCCCTTTCCAGTAGTTTTCCAGCGCCCTTTCAACCTCTTCGGGCCTGTCAATCAGTATAGGAGTCTGTTGCGGAATATAGTCCAGGACAGAGGCAGGTTTTGGATAAAAAAGTGGCAGCAGTGCCTCATGCCCCTCCACCAACCTTCTGGCCTCCAGTTGTTGCAGGATTTCATGTACTTTCCGGGCAGGCAAATTATACTTAGCCGCCCGTTCAACCAGTTTTTCATGGATAGATTCAAGAATGGACCGGGAAAATATGAGCTCATGGGCCGGGAGTATAACCAGTTCATTCAGATCTTCAGTCGACCGTTGCGTAAGCGGGTCAAAGAGGCGCATCTCTTCCACAAAGTCGGCGAAAAAGTCTATTCGTACAGGAAGGGCTGTTAATGGCGGAAAGATGTCGAGCAGGCCGCCCCTTATACTGAACTCCCCTCTGGACTGGACTATGGCGCAGTGTTCATAGCCTGAATCAACAAGCCATTTGAGCAGTTTTTCCCGGTCAACTTCCTCTCCTTTTTGGAGATACTCCACATGGTTTAAAAGGATTTCAGGAGGAACTGTGAGTTCCACAAGGGCCTGCGCCGGGGCAACTGCCACAGCAGGACCATCCTCAGTGGCCAGGCGGTAGAGTGTTGAAATTCTCTGAGATATTGTCTCGGTTGAGGGAAGCAACGGCACAAAAGGAAGCGAGTCATGGCAAGGATACAATAAAACAGGAAAATCCGAGAAAAAAGAAAGGTCTGATGCTACCTGTTCTGCCTCTTTCTGAAGGGGAGTGATCCAGAGTATGGGGTGATCGACAGACTTGAGGAGTCTTGCAATCAGCCAGGCCGAGGAAGTGCCCAGAAGACCGGTTAAGGTCAGGACACCTTCTGGTTTTGCAAGTGAATCTCTGAGTTTTAAAAGGGCTTGTTCAGTATTCATTCTGAGTTTATTGCTATCTTCAATAGCCGTAAGCCATATGA
>JAIWFS010000066.1:0-6305 GCA_048631505.1 archaeon
CATTTACAAAAGGGGGGCTGAAAGGGATTTCTTCCTCTGCTCCATTCGGTATCGGGCATACCAGTTCTTGAAAGAAGACGCCCCTGAAAGGCCATGTGCCATCTTTTCTGGAAGAAAAAAGGGGGATAACATCCAGATTTCCCACGTCTCCAACAGCAATTATCCCGTTTTTTTGCATCTCTTTTATTGCCTGAGATATGGCCGGTTCCCATTCTTCAGGCCTGATCAGGTCGCGGGCCTCAATCAGTGCTCTTACCCAGTCAACAAAGGAGCCGCTTGGAGAAAGACGCCACTTGAGAGGAGAGAGCTCAAGGTGAGAGTGGGTGTTTATCAGGGCAGGACAAAGTATGGAGTCTCCATGGTCTTTTATCTCTGCCGGATAGCTTGAGTGGAGTTCAGATGCCGGTCCCACCCCTACTATTTTTCCTTCAAAGGTCGCTATTGCCCCGTTTTCTATTGGAGGCCTTGAGACAGGAACCACCCATCTGGCTACGTGAAGATGGAAAGAATTTGGTGATTTGGTGATTTGGTGATTTGGTGATTTATTATAGGCGTTCACCGGATTCACCAACTAAAGTATAGTCCATCAGGCGCTGACGCGGTTCAAAGCCTGCACCGGTTACAATTCTACGTATTTCTGCTTCCGAGAGTCGATGACTCACCCCGGCTGCTGCGACCACGTTTTCCTCAATCATTGTGCTGCCAAAGTCATTTGCCCCAAAAAACAAGGCAATCTGGGCCACTTTTGGACCTTGTGTGACCCATGAGGCCTGAAGGTTCGGGAAGTTGTCAAGTACAATCCTGGCGATGGAAAGCAGTCTCAAGTATTCCTGTCCGGTAGATGGCCTGACGTCAAGAGCGGTATTTTTGGGTTGAAAGGGCCAGGCAATAAAGGCCGTAAATCCGCCGGTGCGGTCTTGAAGGTCTCTAAGGCGCAAAAGGTGTTCAATTCTTTCCTCCAGTCGCTCCACGTGGCCGTACATCATGGTGGCAGTGGTCTTAAGCCCTAATCCGTGGGCAGTCTCCATTACATTCAGCCACTCATCTGTTGTGGCCTTCCTTGGGGAAATCTGCTTTCTTACCCTGTCTGTCAGGATTTCCGCTCCGCCACCCGGGATGGAAGCGAGTCCGGCCTTGATAAGCCTGACCAGGACCTCTTTTACAGACAGACCGGAAATATTGGCAATGTGAACGATCTCAGGAGGAGAAAAGGCATGGCAATGGATTGCAAAACCGTCTTTTATAAAAGAGAGCATTTCCTCATAGAAGGTAAGGGGGAGATCAGGATGGAGCCCGCCTTGCAGCAGGATCTGTGTACCCCCGAGCGATTTTGTCTCTTCTAACTTCTCGGCCAGTTCTTTCCTGGAGAGCACATAGCCTGAAATGTCACCCGGTGCGCAGTAATAAGCGCAGAATTTGCAACCGGAGATGCATATATTGGTATAATTAATGTTCCGGTCTATGACATATGTGACAATGGGTTCCGGATGCAGCCTTTGCCTTACTTCGTCAGCAAGTTGGCCCAGTATATTCAGGTCTGCCTCTTGATAAAGCAAGAGGGCATCATCTCCTGAAAGGCGCCTGCCGGCCCGGACCTTTGATATTATCGGAGCAATCATGGTGGAAAGTGAGCTCAGACCGGCTCGTAGAGAGTGTCGCGCTCTACCGGCTTTCTCCCTGCCTGTTGGATAAGGTGTTCGATCTCACTGCGGGTCATGGCCTGGGAGGTATCCGCCCCTGCCATGTGCGTAATCTTCTCTTCCAGCACAGTTCCGTCCAGATCGTCCGCACCAAAGGATAGGGCGATCTGTGCAACCTTTGGCCCAAGCATTACCCAGTAGGCCTTGATATGAGGAAAGTTGTCGAGTAGGAGTCGTGATACGGCAATACTCTTAAGATCATCCACCCCACCTGTGGATGACAGGTATTCCAGCTTTGTATTCTTGGGGTGAAAAGCAAGGGGGATGTAACACAGAAATCCGCCTGTCTCATCCTGGGCCTCTCTCAGGGCCAGCAGATGCTCTATCCGTTCAGATATTGTCTCAATATGGCCGTAGAGCATGGTGGCATTGGTCCTGAGACCTGCTCTATGGGCGGTTTTAGCAACTTCCAGCCAGTCCTTTCCAGAGAGCTTACCAGGGCAGAGCTTTTCCCGTATTCTGGTGCTGAAGACCTCTGCTCCACCTCCGGGAATGGACCCCAGGCCGGCTTGCATAAGACCTTCCAATGTCTCGGCAATTGACTGACCAGAAATGGCTGCCAGATGGGCTATCTCTACACAGGTAAAGGCCTGGATATGGATCTCAGGTCTTTCGGCCTTTATGGCCTTCAGCATGTCAATATAATACCCATAAGGGAGATCCGGGTGCAGGCCGCCGACAATGTGTACCTCTGTGATGGGTTCGGCATGCCTCTCCCTTATTTTGGAAACTATCTCTTCAATGGACATCTCGTAGGCCTTCGGGTGGGTCTTTTCCTTTCCAAAGGCACAGAATTTACACAGATTTATGCAGATATTAGAATAGTTTATGTGCTGATTATAGATGTAATAGGCCCTGTTTCCGTTAAGCCTTTCTCTTACCAGATTAGCCAGATAACCAAGGGCCGGCAGATGAGTAGTGGAGAAGAGCAACTCTCCATCTTCAGCACTTAAGCGAGTGCCGGACAGGACCTTTTCGTATATTTCAAAGAGTCCTGCTTCTTTAAGGGCTTTTTCCATAGTTTGAAGTTACCTCTACCCAATCAATGGGGAGGGAAGGTGGTGTAGATGGTTAATTATCCTTTTGCGTCGTGGTAATGCGCACGTCTTTTACAAATACTTCAAAATGCAGGGTCTTGCCGGCCAGGGGATGGTTAAAGTCTAACATCATGGCGCTTTCCCAGATGGACTTGATAATAGCTGGTTGTCTTAAGCCAAATTCGTCAGGGGCCTTGACTACCTTGCCCACTTCCACTTCTCCTGAAATCCTTTCAATGGCCACCAGTGATACCTTCTCGGGATCATAGCGCCCATAGGTGTAGTTTGGAGGGACAAATATTACCTTTCTTTCTCCAGGAGCAAGCCCGACAATATTTTCCTCAACAGGTTTTGGGAAATTACCCTTTCCGCATACAAAGGTTACCGGTCCCCCTGTCTTTTCAGAGGAATCCACTACTTTTCCCGAGGATAGCCTGACCTGGTATTCCATTTCCACCAGTCTTCCATGTTCTACACGGAGTAGAACCTTTTTTGTCATATCCATGGTTGCTTCAATGACCCTTTGTAGAGGTTTTTTCCGGTACTGGTATTTTCATAAAGGAAATTCCTTCTTCCTTCAGAGTTTTTTCTTCCTCTGGTGTAGCGACACCCCTTATGTTACGGTTTTCAGCCACACCGTAATGTATCTTGAGGGCCTCTTGAGCAAATGCCGTCCCTACGTCTTCTGTATTTTTTTCCACCACAGTGTAGATCTTATTCAGCATCTCATTCAAGGCAGCTTCCGAGGTGTCGCCGTCTTTGCCGACTGACCTGGTGCATACTGCAACTGCAGAGGGGGTTTTCTGGACATTATTACTGCCACAGACAGGACAAGTCAGCAGACCCTTCTCCTTCTGTGTCTCAAACGCCTCCCCATCCTGAAACCAAGCTTCAAAAGTATGATCTTGGTCACAACGCAAATCAAAGGCTATCATAATGTAAAATTGATAACATTTTGTGAATGGAAACGCAATCCGAACCCCTGAGCATGAAAAATAATTACTCAAAATCAATCACGAAAACACGAAGGTACGAAAACACGAAAAAACAAGGCTGGATGAACCTGAAAAAATACTTTAGTATCAAGGCAAGGTAACTGTTCACGGGATTACAACGCCCGTTTTACCGCAACCCATCGAGCTGTAAGCGTTTACAGGGTGCTGCAGATGCGAGGCGGAGGGTGCGCAGACGTACTCCCTGTACTTCAAGTGCCCGACAACAAAGCAGATGCTGTGCCCTGTGAACGCTTACATTGTTTTGTAGTCGAATGGAGGCCTAATTATGCACAATGTGCGTTTATTTTACCTTTTGTTACTTATAGTTATGGTATTTACTTTTGTTTCGAAGTCCCTGGCAGGAGGGCTTTCAGATCGTGGAAAAGATCTTGTGTCCCTGTTACAGAAAAAATACGAAACCACCACTGATATTACCTCTAACTTCGAGCAGGAGACGTTTGCTGCCGGTTCTTCAGAGGGTCTCAAGGCAGAAGGAAAGGTCTATTTCAATCGTCCGCACCAGATGCGCTGGGAATACAGTCAACCGGAACCGCAGCTTATTGTCACCAGCGGGAAAGAGGTATATGTGTATGAGGAGGAAGCCAACCAGGTAATGGTGCTTCCCAGGGATCAATTACTTTCAACTGAGATAAGCAAGGCCTTTTTTTTTGGAAAAGGTGACATCAAGCGTTATTTTATAGTAGAGCATCCTGTAGAAGGCCAACCGGATGCCAGGTGGATGCTGAAGCTTACCCCAAGGAATCCGGTACCGCAGGTATGCACCATATGGATTGTCGTGGATTCTGATACCCATCTGGTAAAGGAGATGTGGCTGGAAGACCAGTTAGGTGGCAGGACACATCTTGTATTCAGCAATGTCAAGGTCAATAAAGGCCTTTCAGACGATCTTTTCCGGTTTGTTCCACCTCCAGGTGTGGAAATCTACCGTACAGATGACTCTAAGGTTCTAGGTTCAGAGGTTCAGGGTTCAGAGTTTACGGAAAATCTAAGCCGTTGATTCGTGAGTTCTGAATGGATTCTGAATTTAAAGAAAAATAACCTTGAACGGTGAACCCTGAACCTTTGAACCCTGTATCCTGACACCCGAAACCTGAAACCTTCAGTTTCAACAATAGGTTGTCAGATAAAAACCCCTAAGGACCAAATACACAACCACGACCGGGAAAACGAATACTTTAAATGTCCACACTGTTGATCGTCATCTTTTTCCTTGCTCTCCTGCTGATCGGAGTCCCTATCTTTGTGGTCATCGCCGGCCTGACCATTTATCTACTTTTTTCAAGCCAGATTGACATCTCGGCCATCATTATCGAGATGCATCGCATGGCCACTACCCCGGTGCTGGTCGCCATACCACTGTTTACCTTTGCGGGGTATTTGCTGTCGGCTAGCGGGGCACCGCAACGACTCATCCGGCTGTCAAATGCCATCCTGGGCTGGATGCCCGGCGGATTGTCCGTGATTGCGCTTGTGACCTGTGCCGTATTTACCGCCCTGACCGGCGCCACCGGCCTGACGATCATCGCCCTGGGAGGCATCCTGTTGCCGGCCATGATGCGTGGACGGTATTCGGAAGTATTTTCCCTGGGGCTGTTGACCACCTCCGGCACCCTGGGATTGCTTTTTCCCCCGAGCCTGCCGCTGATCATTTACGCCATTGTCGCCAAGGTCCGGATTGATCAACTCTTCATCGCAGGGCTCTTGCCGGGCTTGCTGCTCGTTTTGCTGCTTTCAGCGTTTTGTGTTTACAAATCCGTCCGAACGGATGTTCCGAAAACCAAATTTCAATTAAAAGAGCTGGTCACGGCCACCCGGGAAATCCTGTGGGAGCTTCCGCTGCCGTTTGTGGTATTGGGGGGAATTTACAGCGGGTACTTTGCCGTCAGTGAGGCCGCCGCCATCACGGCGGTTTATGTATTATTTGCGGAGGTGGTCATCTATCGGGATATTCACATTCGAGAGCTACCTGAAATCATGAAAAAGAGCATGCTTCTGGTCGGCGGGATATTAATTATTCTAGGTGCAGCCATGGGCCTGACCAACTATCTGATCGATGCGGAAATACCCATGCGGTTGCTGGATTTTGTCAAGGCCAACATCGAGAGCCGGATTATTTTCCTGGTGGTACTCAACATTTTCCTTCTGGCGGTAGGGTGTACCATGGGCATATTTTCCGCTCTGGTGGTCGTGGTCCCTCTTCTCGCACCAATTGCCAAGGCCTATGGAATTGATCCGATTCATCTGGGAATCATTTTTCTGGCCAATCTTGAAATAGGGGCGTCTATCCCACCGCTGGGTATCAATCTTTTTATCGCCAGTATGCGTTTCGAAAAACCTGTTCTACGGCTATATGTGGCATCCCTGCCCTTCATCGCGATCTTGCTGCTGGCCCTGGCCATTATTACCTATGTGCCGTGGCTGAGTCTGGCACTAATTAAATGAGGGGTCGGGGAGTTTTTCACTCCTCGTCCTGTCCGCCTGGGCAATAGCCCGTGCGAGCCGTAACAATATTTTCAATCAGGCTATAATCTATTTTTGATTATGGAAAAAAC
>JAIWFS010000067.1:0-6304 GCA_048631505.1 archaeon
GATCTTTTCGTTCTGATTCGGGCAAAAGCTCTATTTCAATATCCATGATGAGATTCATCCTTTCCGGAGAAGTGAATGATTCACTTTAGCCATGGTCTGCTCCTAATTCAATAGTCCATTTAACCAGGAGCGCACATAAATTGTCCTGAAGGCATCGGCCGGACCTATGGTATGAGGGGAGTAAGGAAGCCATAGAGGCGAGATGCCGGGGCGGGTGGCATTCCCGGAACCCAGATCGTCATTTATAATTTTCGGCTGCAGATTATCAAAACGCACCACACCGCTGGAATCGACATAAGTCAGAGAGAGGTCCAGGATAGGACGAATAACAGTAAGACGCCCGTGGGCATCCTCCCCCAATTCTACAAGGCCCCAACGTCTTTCAGTAAAACTTTCAAACCATAGACCCTGCCGGTACTCGCCGGTTATCTTGTCAAGCATCCGGGGTATAACCCAGTCTTCATATGGCAAATTAACATAGGCCTTCACAGTGGCCTCGACCTCACTGCTGCCCTGGATCGCCAGGTAACTCCAGTCATCATAATCAGGAAAATCCTGTCTGATCAGAGACCTTCCCCGGTCCTGGACAGCCCATACCCCATGGCAAACAGCACAGGCAACAAGGCCCGCGTCTTCCGGCCTGTGACCAATACGTTTCTGGTCCATGGGCGGTCCTGAATGAGATCCTGTTTTATCTTCCAGGTGGCAGTCCGTACAAGTTACATCCCGTTCCTTGCCCCCGCACGGCCCTGAATGATGGCAGTCCGTACATCCCATACCTGCCGTCCTGTGTACATCAGGGGTCATATCATGCCACTCCATACCATAGGGCCTTTGAATGTGCTCACCCTCAACCAGGGGTACACGAAAATCATCTTCATAGTCCATCTCGAATCGTCCGTAGTAGTCCCAACCAACGAAATTTCCATAGTGGCAGGAAAGGCACCGAATATCCGGGACTTTCCCACGGAATCTGTGATCCCAAGGCCCTTCGGCCTTGATACTCAGATGACATGCGGCACAGCCGGTCCCGCGAGTAGTGCCTATGTAATCGTCGCCATGGTAATAAACGTGGCAGCGAAAGCACCTCCTCCTGAGCATATCCGAAACAAGTCCCTTTTCTGTACAAGGAGGCTCTTCTATGGGCAATTCCAGCAGAGTCGGCACCTGCTCACCAGGGAAAAAACCAGACCAAACCGCCCCTATCATACCTGACAGGGTAAAATGACTGGAAGAGCCGGCTGCAGTCACCTCCTGGGCGTGACATCTTCCACAGGCGCCGGCCATGCGGGTCGGGTGGGATGGCATGGGAATCAAGCCATTGTGGGCCTGGGCGCGGGTATAACCTTCAGGCGTCCCGTGATGACAGGCATTGCAGCCAATATCATGGGCAGGGTCCAACTCCACGCTGTGACATCGTCTGCAGCCTGATTTACCAAGAGATGAATCCATAAAGGGTGGCTGGCACGCGGAAAGCAGACATACTACAAGTATGTTAATATATAGACGAATCATTTAATGGCATCCTTCATTCACCAGTTTACACTTTTTTCGAAAAAGCGTGTATTATCGAATTGAATGCCGATGTCGAAACTAGAAATTCGAAATTTGAAATTAGGTAACACATTTACATCTTTGTGTTTTTCCCAATTTCCAGTTTCCAATTTCACTGCCAAAATACAAGATCAACAAAGTGTAAACTACTTTTGACTTGTCGTGAAGGATGCCACAAATACATATTAAATATCCTGAGTCGCCCGGTAGTCCGGCGGAAAAGCCATGCCTTTGCACAAGCATAATTTCAAAGCTGCTCTAGCCTATCTGGATAAGTTCCAGTTCCATGGTTTTCGTCTGGGCCTTGAGCGAATGACCAGCATATTGAATGCTTTTGGCAATCCAGAAAAAAACTATCCGTGTCTCCATGTGGCCGGTACAAACGGAAAAGGCTCTGTAAGCGCTATTATTGCAAGTATTTTACATGCGGCTGGATACAGGACAGGTCTCTATACCTCACCACATCTATCATCCCTCAGAGAGAGATTCAGGATAGGGAATACCATGATTTCCGAGGAGGAGCTGAAAGAGCAGATCTGGAGGATCAGAGATTTTTTGGAAAGGGGCTATGAACTCAGCTATTTCGAGTTCACCACTGCAATAGCAATGGTCTGGTTTGCAGAGCAGGGAACTGACCTGGCAATTTTTGAGACAGGTCTTGGAGGCAGGCTGGACGCCACTAACATAGTCACTCCCCTGGTCTCTGTTATTACAAATATTTCCCTGGAACACCAGGCCTTTCTGGGTAGCAGTATTCCTGAAATAACCAGGGAAAAGGCAGGCATCATCAAGAAGGGTGTACCGGTGATCACCGGGGTCAGAGAACAGCCTGCTCTTTCTGTGATATTGGACAGATGTCTTGAGCTGAATGCCCCGGTTTGGGAGCTTGGCCGTGACTTTGATGTAAAAGAGCATGGGAATTCGGGAATCGATTATAAAGGGGAATTTCTTAAAATCAACGGATTGGATCCGGCCCTGAAGGGAACGCATCAGGCTACAAACGCCGCTCTTGCCATAGCGGCCTGTGAGAGGTTGATAAAGCAAGGATTCAGGGTCACTGATACCGCAGTCAGAAATGGATGCAGAGACGTCTATTGGCCGGGTCGCGGGGAGCTGCTGAAGGGGAGCTGCAGGGTGCTGCTTGATGGGGCCCATAACTTAGGTGGTTTACGGTCACTCAAAGACCTTCTTGGCCGGTTAAACACGACCCCGGGAGACAAGGACAGGAACTTCCATACTCTCCTGTGGGCCTGTTCTGATGAGGGCGGAGACAAGGACTTTGTAGCCATGCTCAGGCAGATATCGTCTCTGTTCGGGCAAATCATCATCACAGAGCCCCCTGGCCCCAGGGTGCCGGTCACGTTAGAAAGGTGGAGAGGGAGTGACATCCCGAAAGATGTGACTCTGGAACAAAACTGGCAAAAGGCCCTGAATAAAGCCCTTTCAAACTGCGGCAAGGAGGACCTGCTCTGCGTGGCAGGCTCGCTTTACCTTGTAGGAGCGGTGAGAGAGGAATTGATGGAGAGAGAATTTGTTTGCATATAATGCAACCCCAGCCAGGTCTGGCGCTTAACTCCCTCCATGTTGGTGCAGGCCCGTCTCAAGGCATACCTCTGGCCGATCAGGTACACTTTTTCTTCAGCCCTGGTTATAGCTGTATAGAACCATTTGTTGTTGAGCATTATAAAGTGTGAATTAGTAAGGGGAATGACCACAATACGATACTGGCTTCCCTGCGCCTTGTGGACTGTGAGAGCATAGGCCAGCTCAACTATATCCCCGAGATGGTCAAAATAGTATGCCACAACTATCCTTTCCGGATAGACAACATAAAACTGCTCAGTCTCAGGATCAATCTTTGAGATAAGGCCAACGTGCCCATTAAAGACCCGCCTGAACTCTTCAGACTCGAACTTTTTCCCCTGTTTTATGAACTTGGCCCAGGCCATTACCTGCATGTCCCTGTTCTGGAGATGAACTACCTTGTCACCTTCCCTTATTGTTATGCCCGCCCTTGTCACACCGCCGCTTCCATGATTAAGGATGTCCTGAAGGTTTGTATTTAATATCTCTGTACCCAATTGACCTATTCTCATCGGAGTGAGCACCTGAAAGTCCCATACAGGGTGGTTGAGGCGTCCCTTATATTCCCTGGCAAGCCCAAGGACACGATCAAGGATGGCCTGATTATTTTCTTCTCTCAGGAGTTTTAGCTCTTTTTCTGTCCGGTCTTTCTTCAGTGCGTAGATATTATGACGTTCTATTTTCTCAAAGGCAAAATCGCGCCACCCCGGCGCCTCAACTTTCCTTGGGATACTTCCCTGACGGATTTCGTTGGCAAAAAGGGTAAGCACGCTGCCCTCACTCTGGCGGTAGATCCGGGTAAGGTGCACTGCAGATATCAGCCCTGCGGCCAGCATGTCTCCAAAGACGTTCCCCGCTCCTATCGGGGGAAGCTGTGCCGGGTCTCCCACAATCAACAAAAGAGTGCCGGGCTTCAGGGCTTTGGCAAGGCGATAGAAAAGGGGCAGGCTCACCATGGATGCCTCATCCAGAACAACCACCCTGTGGGGTAATGGATTTTCCGGCCCGTGCTCGAATCTCCCTTCGCCTTTGTACTTGAGCAGGCTATGAATCGTCAGGGCATTGTACCCGGTAGCCTTTCTGAGTCTTGCTGAGGCCATGCCGGTAAAGGCGCAGCAGACTATATCATCCCGGTCGGCATAGTGCCTTGAGAGAAGATCCAGCACGACCCGGCAGACTGTGGTCTTTCCTGTGCCGGCATAACCGGCAAGGCCAAAGACCATCCTGGGCTCGGTGGCGACCCGTAGTACTATCTCCCGCTGTTCAGGGGCAAATTCAATACCGACGGTATCCTCATAATGATCAAGGAATTCCTTCACCACATCAACAGGGATGACCGGCCTTTTGCACGCTTTTGATCTCGCAACAGAGAAGTCCCTGAGCCAGTCCTCCATATAGCGATAGGCGGCAAGACCGGTCTTTCCTTTGTCATCCCGCACTAAGGTGCCGTCAAGGATCATGGGTTTCAGCACCCCCCTTATCAGGGATTCACCCGGAACCTTTTCATCTGTTGAAAGCACCTCTGTTACTGCCTGGATAAAGGTCTCATCAGGAAGATAAGAGTGGCCTTCTGTCTCTGCGGTCTCGACAAGTACGTGACTGACAGCCGCCCGGATCCTTTCAGGTGACTCGGGCTTGATTCCTAGTCCAAGGGCTATCCTGTCTGCTGTCTTAAAACCTATGCCCCTGACTTCAGTTAAGCTGTAAGGATCCCTCTTTACAGTCTCAAGTGCATGATCGCCAAAGTGATTGTATATCCTTATTAAGAGATTGGGCGTTATCTTTCCGCCGTGTCCTGTCAGATACTCTGAAAGTGCTCTTAGATTCCTGTGCTTGTGCCAGGAGTGTTTTATAAGGGCAAGACGCTTTTGCTTTATCCCCTTGACCTTGAGAAGTTCCTCCGGCCGGTGTTCTAATATCTGTAAAAGCTCCTCTTCGCCGTAACGCTCCAAGAGCTGTAGTGCGAGCTTCTCTCCCAGTCCCTTCACTACCTTGGACAAAAAGAAAAGCAGTTCGCTTCCCATGAGATTACAGCTCGAAAAGGCAAACTGCCTGCCGTACTTGGTGACGGTCCAGGCCCCGGAAAACTGGAACTCTGTGCCTTCCAGACCGGCCTGATTCAAAAGCTCAGGCACATGGCCTATGGCTGTGAACCTTGCTCCTCTGGCAGGATGTATCCTGAGGACAGCAAAGCCCGTATCAGGCGACGCGTATGTAACCCGCTCAATGCGGCCACGAAGGGTCAGTTCTTGATTTGAAGACATAAGCACAATCGCATTATTAGCCACATATCCTTTTCTTCGCCACTGCAAGTGGCTTCGGATTCATCATAATAAAAAAGTAATAAGTGAGCCACTGCTTTGAAAACAATATTCCCTGCTCTACCTAAGCCTGCAATTGGTGCGCACAAATTAACAACTTAACTGTTTTGCATATCTCTTAACTTTTTTAACAGTAGGTTTTTTTTAACAACCAGAGTCTTAATATATTCCTTTTAATTTCAATATGTTATATCTAATAAAGTCGAGGAATATTTCTTGCGGTCTAGCCTGGACAAGTTCGATCTACAACGAATCTAAGCAGATACGGAGGTCCTGTAATGACCGCAATAAAAAGTACAACAAACCTATTTTCCACGAAATTTTATCTGTTTGTTGTCGCATTTTTTTCGTGGATCATTCTATTGTTCCCGCAAAGTGCTAAGACCGCTTATGCAGAAAGCGTGATTCTGTCTTGGGACGCGGTCGATGCGCCAGATATCGAAGGATATGTAGCATACTGGGGTACTACTTCTATTAATTCGCCAGACTTCTCCGGCTATGAGGACTGTCAGGCTGTGTGCAACATCACCTCTTTTGAGATTGCCGGGTTGGAGCCAGGGCAAACATATAACTTTGCGGTGACAGCGATGGATCTTACCGGGCAGGAGAGCGATTTTTCTGACGAGGTATCTTACACAACCTCACCATATATCGAAAACCAACCTCCAGTTGCATTGGCATCGACAGATGTTATTGTGGGACAAGTTCCTCTGTTAGTTAACTTTGTTGCATCCGATTCCTATGACCCGGATGGAAATATAATTTCCTATAATTGGACCTTTGGCGATGGTGAGTCCTCTGATGAGATTTATCCTAGCCATATTTATGTACAGCCTGGTATATAC
>JAIWFS010000068.1:0-6260 GCA_048631505.1 archaeon
TTCAAGGACCGGAATAAAGACGAGCTTGTCAAGGTGACACCGGAGGAGGCTGTAAGACACCCCAAATGGTCCATGGGGGCAAAAATATCGGTGGATTCAGCTACCTTGATGAACAAGGGGCTTGAGGTGATAGAGGCCCGCTGGCTTTTTGACATTTCTGTGGATCGGATAGACGTGGTGGTTCATCCTCAAAGCATTGTACACTCCATGGTGGAATTTATAGATGGGTCTGTATTGGCGCAGATGGGAATCCCGGACATGAGGGTGCCCATAGCCTATGCTTTGGCCTGGCCCGGGCGTCTGGAGCTGGATCTTCCAAGTCTTAACCTGATTGAGTCAGGTTCTCTTACCTTTGAGATGCCACATTTTGAGAAATTTCCATGCCTTGGATTGGCTTACGATGCGGCAAGGAAGGGAGGGACTGCTACCACGGCCCTCAATGCGGCAAACGAAGTGGCCGTAGAGGCCTTTCTTCAGGGACGGATGGGTTTTACCGCAATACAGGAAGTGATTCGAGAAGTGATCGAGGCCTTTCCTGTTGAGGATATTAGAGATCTTGATGACGTGCTAAAGGCAGATGCCCTGGCACGACTGAGAGCCGAAGGGATTATACTGGAGAAATCGAAATGACCACTGTCTGGTCCTTTTTACTGGTACTTACCGGCATAATACTGGTCCATGAGTTTGGACACTTCATTGTAGCCAGGGGATTCGGCATCAGGGTCTTGAAGTTTTCCGTGGGTATAGGGCCCAGGGTCTGTGGTGTGGTGCGCGGAGCAACGGATTACTGCATTTCAGCGTTTCCTATTGGTGGGTTTGTAAAGATGCTGGGTGAGCAACCAGACGAGGAAGTACCTCTGGAGGAAAGGCAATGGTCTTTTTCACACAAACCGGCCTGGCAGAGGGCCTTCGTGGTAGTTGCAGGACCTGTTTTTAATTTTGTTTTCGCCTGGCTTATATTTTTCGTGATATTTCTGGTTTATGGGAAACCTATTATTTTAACAGGTATCGGCGAAGTCCAAACCGGTTCTCCTGCCGAGAAGGCAGGAGTAATGGCGGGAGATCGCATAGTTGCTATAGACGGGCGTGAAGTACATAGATGGGAAGAGGTGTCTGAGGCGATCAAGGCCAATGACGGGAGTACTATTGTCCTGACATTACAACGGGGCCGGACTACTGTATCGGTAGATATCATTCCAAAGATTTATGAGCTTAAAAACATATTCGGTGAAGAAGTTAAGGTGCCTATGATCGGGGTTTCAGCATCAGGTGACTTTGAGATTGAGAAATTAGGTCCATTAACTGCCACTGGGCAGGCATTTTCCCGTACCTGGGAACTCATAGTTCTCACGGGACAGGTTATTGTGAAATTATTTCAGCGTGTAATTCCTCTTTCCACCCTGGGCGGACCCATAATGATTGCCCAGATGGCCGGACAACAGGCCGAACTGGGCATACTCAATCTTTTCTACTTTATGGCCCTTCTCAGCATAAACATAGGGTTTCTGAATTTGCTCCCCATACCTGTCCTGGACGGCGGTCATCTGGCCTTTCTGGCAATAGAGGGCATCACGAGGCGTCCCCTTACCATGCGGCAAAAAGCAATAGCCCAGCAGATCGGGATTTTTATTCTTCTGGCCCTGATGGTGGTGATTTTTTACAATGACATCGCTCGACTTTTGGGATTCATTCCTTCAGGGTGATTGAAAAATTGAGTGATTTGGTGATTTGGTGATTTGGTGATTGAGGGGGGAATTGAAAATTGAAAATTGAGGGATTGAAGGTTTTTGTACAAAGTTTTTACCTAATAGCTAATGGCTAACAGCTAATGGCTGGCATCCGTCTATGTTGAAAAAGTGTAAACTACAGAATGAAGGATGCCGATCTTTGCTTACCTTGTCTATCGAGACATCTGACTACGTGGGAGGGGTGGCGTTGATACGCGACGGCCGGCCCGTGGCCGAAGTGGGCCTTGCCAGCAAGGAGACCCATTCCCGAAGATTGATGGTCATTATTAAATGGTTGATGCAGAGGCTGGGATCTGACTGGTCTGACCTTGGTCTTCTTGCTGTAAGCCTGGGTCCGGGTAGTTTTACCGGACTTCGAATAGGTCTTTCCACTGCAAAGGGTCTGGCTTTTGCCTTAGGACTACCACTGATTGGTGTTCCGACCCTTGATGCCCTGGCGAGTCATGTTATCGCATGCAAGGGGGATCTTGTGTGCCCGGTACTGGACGCCAGGAAGTCTCAGGTTTACACAGCCCTCTACCAGATTAGAAGCTCCGGCGAGTTAGAGAAGATAAGTCCATATCAGGCCATTTTCCCGGAAGAGTTGGCGGCCTTCGTGCCTTATGGACAAAGGGTGTTATTGCTCGGAGGCGGCCTTTTGTTATATCAGGATATATTTGTACATGGATTGGGTGATCGAGCAATTATAGTTCCCGGCCACATGGCCCATGTGAGGGCTGCATCAGTGGGTATACTGGCAGAGTTCAGGTGGCAAAAAGACAGAAGGCCTGATGATTTTAAGACATTAAAACCAATTTATGTCCGTCCATCTGAGGCAGAGGCAAAAAAACTGGTATTGCGCTTACAACCTTTGAACCTTGAACCCTGAACCTTGAACCGATCACTTTAGGTACTAAGGAGATCTCCATGTTAGGTAAAACATGTCCCCATTGCAAAGAAAGAGTTAAAAAAGATGCCCTTGTATGCCGGTATTGTGGCAGAGAGCTTGAACCGAATAACGAGCGCGAACATAATTTATATTATCCCAATTGGATTTTTGCAGGCTTTGCAGGACTGGCTGCCGGTGCCGCACTGGCCCTGGTATTTGGTTACTGGAAGGAGCGGCGCAGATGGCAGGAGGACATAACAGATTATTCAGTGGGTGAGGAATTTGATAATGAAGAGTTCTGAATCCTGTATGCAGCGGGATCTAAGACTTAATCTTTCTGTAGCCACGCCGTTTTCCGGCTAGTTCACATTTGCGCCTGCAATTTTTACATATAGCGGGCTGAGTCGGCCTATTGGGGGCCTTCAAACATCTCATTTTAATCTCCTTAATTACAAATTGTCTTATTAAACAATAAGCACTATTTTTTACAAAGCAATATTTGTGCCGTGAAAAGGTTCAGGGTTCACCGTTCAGGGTTCACCGAAAATCCGACTTTTATTCGTGAGTTTTGAATGGAGAAGGCATATTTGCTGTAAAGTAAGTATCTAAAGTGTAAAGGCAATACGCACTTTTCTTTTAACTTTAGGCACTTCTAACTTTCATAAACAGGGTTACCAAGCTCAAAGCTGAAAGCTCAAAGCGCGAGGTTAGTGAAGGTTAACAAAAGAAAAGCAACCCTGAACCTCTGAACCCTGAACCCGTGAACGGTTAAAAAAATTGTTGGTTAGGTGAAGGATGGAACTGAGAAAACAAACAGTGTCAAATATTTGACATAAGTGGTCATGGAAAACCAAATTGATGTGTGATTCAGATAGGCAATGTATGTACTGTTGCCGGGCTTATAGATTTTTTCCCCTTAGATTTTATCATGGATCGCACAGCCTCAACTACTGATGGGACATCAAGCCCCACATGCTTTATCAGAATTCCAGGGCTGCCATGCTTCACAAACCTGTCAGGGAGTCCAAGACGACAAACCTTGACAGAGTCTATGCCATTGTCAGAAAGACATTCCAGAACTGCTGATCCGAATCCGCCTGGCAAGGAGTTTTCTTCAATTGTAAGTATATGCCCTGTCCTGCGGGCCACTTCTGTTATCAGTTCCTGGTCCAGGGGTTTGGCAAAGCGGGCATTTACCACTGAAGCCTTTATTCCATACTGAGCCAGCTCTTTTGCAGCAATCCTTGCAGTCTGAACGTGGTGCCCTATGGCAATTATCCCCACATCAGGTCCTTCCAGCTCAATCTCTCCTTTGCCGATAGGGATCTCTCTGAATTGCCAATCAAGGCTTACACCTACACCCGATCCCCTTGGATACCGAATAGCTACAGGTCCATGGTGTTTCAGGGCAGTGTAGAGCATGTGCTGGAGTTCATTTTCGTCCTTGGGGGCCATTACAACGAGGTTTGGAATGGCCCTCAGAAAGGAGAGATCAAAGGCGCCGTGATGGGTAGGTCCGTCTTCGCCCACCAGTCCTCCCCTGTCAATTGCGAAAACCACAGGCTGATTGGTCAGACAGACATCATGGATGATCTGATCATAGGCCCTTTGGAGGAAGGTGGAGTAGATTGCCACCACTGGTCGAAGCCCTTCCAGTGCCAGGCCTGCTGCAAAGGTTACGGCATGCTGTTCTGCAATTCCCACATCAAAGAATCTATCCGGAATTTCTTTCTCAAAGGCGCTGAGTCCGGTGCCGGCAGGCATAGCCGCTGTGATTGCCACGATCCTTGGGTCTTCCTTAGCAAGGCGCACTAGTGTCTGGCTGAATATGTTTGTATAGGAAGGCGGTTTGGGTTTTGATGAAGATTTTGGCTTTCCGGTTGAGATCTCAAAGGGGCCAACGCCATGGAAGAGGTCAGGACGACGTTCCGCTGGAGGATAACCCTTACCTTTTTTGGTAAGCACATGGACCAGCACTGGTCCGGGTATAGTGCGCACGTTCTTAAGTGTTTCAATCAGGGATTCCAGGTGGTGGCCCGGCAACGGACCTAAGTACTCAAATTGCAAGGACTCAAAGAGCATTCCGGGAGTTAATAGTGCCTTTAAGGAATCCTCACTACGCTTCAGCACTGCCCATATGTTTTCACCAACGCCCGAGCGCTTGAGAAAGGATTCAAGTTCCTTCTTAAGTCGGGCTGCCGGGCGGCTTGTCAGCTTTCTGCTCAGAAAAGATGATAATGCCCCGACGTTTGGGGAGATGGACATTTCATTGTCGTTTAATATAACGATAAGGTTTTTTCTAAGGTGGCCGGCATTGTTCAGTGCTTCAAAGGCAAGGCCGGCACTCATGGAGCCGTCTCCAATTACTGCCACTACCTTGGCGTCCTTACCCTTCAGGTCCAGGGCGGTAGCCATTCCAAGAGAAGCTGAAATAGACGTGCTGCTGTGGCCGGTATCAAGGGCGTCGTAAGGGCTTTCACTGCGCTTGGGAAAGCCGCTTATTCCATTATCCTGACGTAATGTATGGAAATTATCCACTCTTCCGGTAAGCAGTTTGTGCGCATAGGCCTGATGCCCTACATCCCAGATTATTCGGTCTTTCGGGGCATCGAAGACATAGTGCAGGGCTATAGTCAATTCTACTACACCAAGGCTGGGGGCCAGATGTCCCCCGGTTTCAGCTACGGTTTCTATGATCTTGCGGCGGATTTCAGAAGCAAGCTGGATAAGTTCCTTGGGCTTGAGGTTTTTTATGTCCTGGGGACTTGTTACAGATTTAAGTAGACCTGACATCGAATCTATGCTCCTTATTATCTGTCTCTTTCTACTACATATTGGGCTATCGCCCGTAAAGGCTCGGCGCTATCATCAAAGAGTTCCAATTCGGAGAGGGCTTGTTTAAGAAGTTCTTGTGCCTTTCTTTTTGTCTCTTTGAGTCCAAACAGGGCAGGATACGTGGCCTTTAGATTGCGATCATCCGAACCTACCGGCTTTCCGAGAATCTCCTTGTCTCCTTCCACATCCAGAAGATCGTCTTTAATCTGAAAGGCTAGTCCCAGAGATTCGCCGTACCTTTTCAAATGGTATAGCTCCTCATCGTTTCCCTTACCCAGTAACCCTCCTATCTCAACAGATGTCTTTATTAGTGCTCCTGTTTTGTGGTTGTGTATGAATGAAAGGGTTTCTGCATCCACCGGTCGTCCCTCCATTAATATGTCTGCAGTTTGGCCTCCTACCATTCCGAAGACACCTGCAGCCTTCGCAAGAAGAAAAATTGCTTCACTGAGTAAACGGGGAGATATATTTTGTGTCAGCTCCGGCTTACAAATGAGTTCAAAGGCATAGGTGAGAAGGCCATCACCTGCAAGAATGGCAACGGCCTCACCATAGACCTTGTGGCAGGTGGGTCTGCCCCTCCTCAAATCGTCATTGTCCATTGCAGGAAGATCATCGTGAATTAAGGAATAAGTGTGGATGCATTCAAGGGCGCAGGCCGCGGGAAGAAGCGCTTTCTGGTCGCTGCCTACAGCTTGGGCTCCGGCCAGAAGCAAAATCGGCCTGACCCTCTTCCCGCCGGACATCATACTGTATCTCATGGCCTCAAACACCGGACCTGAAGTGCCGTACGGCTTGGGAAGCCACTT
>JAIWFS010000069.1:0-6238 GCA_048631505.1 archaeon
AGCGCTTCCCCGGATTTCGGCCACCACAGCCTTAAGATCCCCAACCTTGGTTTCGGTTACTATTCGGCCTTCAAAAGTCGTTCCCAGTGGACCGGAATTTATAAATGGCTGGTTGACGGCCAACTCCCCCCTATGATGGAGAAGGGTCATTTTAGCCGTTGTGCCGGTGCCGCAAGGGGAACGGTCCATGTGAGCCTCGCCGTAAATGACAACGTTTTTTCCGCGTCCCCGTGATGAGGGGTCGTAAAACTCGGTCACGTCTACTGTGGTGACTTCGGGCCGGGTGGGATGGCGGACAACCAGTTGCTGGTTGGCGGCCTCTATGGCGGACATGCCCAATTCTATCAACCTGTGACTATTTGATGGACCCAGTTGCATGCCGATTTGGTCAGCCGAAACCATGACAAAGAATCCGCCCACGCAAACGAGATCGACAACGATTCGCCCTATACCAGGTACATCCAACGTTTGATCCTCCTTGTACACAAAGGATGGTACCATTTGGATGGCTACAGACTGAATCTTGCCGTTATTTACTTCCGCTCTGGTCTCCATGGGGCCGGATGGTGTATCAACGATTACTATCATCTCTTGCCCATGGGCCTCCAGCACTCCGGCTTCTATGAGCGTCATCACAGCACCGATGGTAGCGTGACCGCATAGATAAGGATACCGGCGGTCGTCCATGTATATTAGTCCAAAATCGGCGCCTTTACTCACCGGCTCAGTGACCAGAGCAGCCATCGTGCCCCTTTTCCCACGTGGTTCCCTGGTCAACAGCAGCCGGATATGGTCCATGTTTGCCTTGAAGTAATACAGCTTATCTTTCATCGTATCGCCGGGAATCCGTTTGATGCCACCAATGATAAGTCGGGTTGCTTCCCCGGCGGTGTGGGAATCAATGGTCCGCAACCGGGACGGAAATTGATTGCTCAGGGCCCTGGTAACCCTCGTATAGTCCATGAATAAAACCTCTGAAAAAAATCAGCCCTCTCCCTTTGAAGGGGGAGGGCAGGAGCAGAAATAAGCAAAGGCGAAATGTGGGTAAAATCCCTAAGCCTGATCATTCCCTTTGGGCAGCAACCCGCAGTGTTTTGGTTGGACCTGGATCCAGACCTCCTGGCCCCGCCTGAAAGGCCTCAATTTGGCTATGCCGATGGCGTGGAGTACGGTCTTGTTTTCCAGTTCAACAAAATAGCTGACCTCGCCGCCCATGTAGCTTCGGTCTATAATTGTGCCGCTGAAACAATTCATGTTCGACTTCTGTTCATTTTTTCCCCTTGGAGAAACCTCATAATTCTGCGCTCTAACCACCAGTTCCACACGGTCCCCGTCACTCCAGTCACCGGGGTGATGAACCAGAATTTCGTTGCTATCCCCGACTTTGACCCTGAAATTCTCACCTTCCCGCCCGATGACCACGCCATCGAGAAAATTTGAGTGGCCCAGGAAGTCCGCCACAAAGTGATTGGCAGGATAGTTGTAAACTTCCTCGGGGGAGCCCTCCTGTTGTAAAAGGCCATGCTTCATTACAACAATCTTGTCTGACATGGATAGGGCTTCACGCTGGTCGTGGGTTACAAAAACAGTGGTCACACCTATCATTTGCTGTATGTTATCGATTTCCCGGCGCATTTCCTCGCGCAGGTTCGCGTCCAGAGCCGACAGCGGTTCGTCCATCAGCAAGACAATCGGCTCGATGACGATTGCCCGGGCCATGGCGATGCGCTGCTGCTGACCGCCCGAAAGCTGTGAGGGCATTCGCTTTTCTACACCGGGCAAGCGAACCATTTCCAGGGCCTGGGTGACTTTCCCCTTAATCTGTTCCTTCGGCACATCCCTGTATTTCAAACCAAAAGCAACATTGTCGAAAATGGTTTTGTGCGGGAAGAGGGCATAATTTTGAAAAATCATTCCCAGGTTTCGCTTATGGATGGGGATATCATTGACCCGCTTGCCCTTGATGTATATGTCCCCCTCTGAGGGCGTCTCTAAGCCGGCAATCATTCGAAGGATGGTGGTCTTGCCGCAGCCTGAAGGACCGAGAAGTGTAACAAGGGATCCTTCTTCGATGTCCAGATCCATTTTTTCCACGGCCACCACTTTGCCGAAGCGTTTGTTAACCCCTCTCAATTGTACCGCGGGGGAGCCATCACCTTTTTCCACAGTAATTTCACTCCTTAATCTGCGATTGGCCGCCGCGAATGGGGCCGCGGCGGCCAGCCAGTTTTGCTTTTTCTTAACTGCCTGCCTTTATCCTGTCCCACTTCTCGGCCCATTCCACCTGGTGACCATTCCAATATCCCGGATCGGCAAACAGGTAGCCTTCCAGTTTACCGGTAGGATCGAAGGCGGGCAATTTCTTGATCATTTCAGTCAGCGGGACTTTGGTCGGGTCGAGACTTGGAGGATATTTCTGCCCTTCGGCCACGGCGATGGCGGCCTCCGGTGCCAGCATAAAGTCAAGCAGTTTTTGGGCGACATCAAGGTCACTGCCCTTGATCACAAAGATGCACTCCTGCCACGAGTAGCAGTTGTGAGGAGACAGGAATCCGATGGGATGGCCCTGGGCCTGTAATGCAGCCACCCGGCCGGACCAGGCTACCGTGGCGTAGATCTCTTTATTGGCCAGCAGGCTCATGAGCTCAGCGCCGGACCCCCAGTACTTCTTGACCATTTTCCGCTGTTTTCTCAAAGCGTCCCAAACTGCTTTCATATCCTTTATTTTATTGGGGTGTTGGCCGGTATGAAGGGCGGCGTACCAGATGTTGGTCCGCCAGTCGCCCCAACTACCAAGCTTGCCATCCAAATCTTTGTCCCAAAGCAACGAGGCCCCCAATTTCTCAGCCTTGTCTTTGGAAATGAATTTAGTGTTATAAGCAATACCGGTCTGGCCATAGTCATAGGGGACTGCAGAGAGTTTCCCCTTCGTTATAGCCCGGTATGGCTCGATCATGGCTGACATAACATTCTTGAGGTTCGGAATTTTGCTCTCGTCCAGCACAGAGTCAAAATCCAGGCCCACATATCGCGCGTAATCGAACACGCCGCTCAGGTGAGCCAGGTTGAACTCACCGCCTGGCGGAAAGGATGCCTTGACCCTTGTCAAATAAGTGTCCATATCGCCGAATTCGCCTTCGATTACTTTGACGCCCGTAGCTTTGGTAAACGGCTTGAAAGCGTATTTTCGAAAGGCCTCTGAAGTTGAGCCGCCCCAGCCGTCAAAGCGGATGGACTTGGCGGCCCAGGCGGAACGAGTCAGAAGGCCAAAGGGCCCCCCCACCAGTCCGGCGGCGGCTCCGGCAATACCCAGGTATTTAAAGAAATCGCGGCGGCTTACGTCTCCATTCATGTAACGTTCGTGCATACTGTCCAATCTTTTTCCCCAATCCTTTTCCATAGTCTTCCTCCTTTTCTAAATGGTTAATAAGGGTTAACACTTCTTTTAGTTACCCCTGGTGAACTTTCGGGACAAATACCCGGCCAGCAAGGGTGTCCCAATGGTCAAAATGATCATGACAGTACCCAGGGCGTTTATCTCAGGGCTGATGGAGTTCCGCAACATTCCAAATATTTTGACCGGCACAGTCTGGTTTTGAGCTGTGGCCCAGAACAGGGTGGCTGTGATATCATCAAAAGAGATGGTAAAGGAGAATAACATGCCTGCCAGGATTGCCGGTGTCAATAATGGCAAAGTCACCTCTTTGAATGCCTGAAAAGAATTGGCTCCCAGAGATTGGGCAGCTTCTTCATACTCCCTTTTGATACCTACCAATCGAGCCTGAACAATCAAAAGCACATACGGCAGGGTGAGGACCACATGTCCAATTACCAGGACCGCGAATGTCTTGGGTTGCTGTAGCCAGCGGATAAACAGGAGCAAGGCCACGCCCAGGATGACCTCCGGGATCATGATTGGTGCCAGTAGCAGAGTATTAAGCGTGTTTTTACCCGGGAATTCATACCGGACAAAAGCCAAGGCCGCCAGAATTCCTATGGTTGTGGAAAACACGGCCGTCAGAGATCCCAGGATTAAAGAGTTTTTGAAGGCCATTAATATAGGCTCGTTCTGGGCCAGCTTGACGAACCATCTCAGGCTAACGCCTTTCATGGGAAAGCAGCCGAATTGCTCCGGGTTGAATGAGAGCACGATCACCACTGCAATGGGTGCAAACATGAAGACATACACCAGTATGGTGTAAAGACGAATCAGTGACCAGCCGGATACTTTCATCATTTTATAGATCTCACTGAAGGCTTTTGAATATCTGGTTAATTCCCATATACCGGTTATAGGTCCAAACGATGACCACAAGCAGGCTAAGCAGAACGACACTAATAGCCGAACCGAAAGGCCAGTCCAGGGTGCCGATCACACGGTTAAAGATGAGGTTAGCAATCATCTCGTTTCCAGGCCCTCCCAGGATCATTGGTGGCAGATAGGTTCCCGCCGTCAACACGAAAACGAGCAAACTGCCAGCGCTTACACCCGGAAGGCTCAGCGGAAGGGTCACTTCCTTGAATGCCTGCCATTCGGTGCAGCCCATGCTTCTGGCCGCTTCAAGGAGGCTTTTATCGATACCTTCCAAACTTACGTAAATGTTCAATATCATAAAGGGCAAAAGATACTGAATAAGGCCCATCAGTACCGATCCCTCGTTGTAGAGCATGCCCAGCGGACCGGATAGTAATCCTATTTTTATGAGAAAGTGGTTGATCAGACCAGTATCGCCAAGGATATTGATCCAGCTCATGGTCCTGATGATAAAGCTGATCCAGAAAGGGAGCATAATGAGAAGCAGGAGGATTGCTTTGTATCTGGTAGTGCTTCGATAGAAGAAATATGCCGGGATATAGCCCATTACCAGGCACAAAGCGACAGTCTCAAAAGAAATACGGATGGTTCGGAGAAGGATGGAAGGATAGAAAAAGTCGGCGAAGAACTTGGCGTAATTACCGAATTGAAACGCCGGGATGTCAGCGCCACTGGGCGCGCGCAGCCAGAAACTGTACACCACGATAAAGCACACCGGAATAACCAGCAGAAAGAAGACAGCACTCATTGCTGGTGCGAGCAAAGCGGCAGGTTTCCAGAGTTTATTCTGCATCAGATTAAGTAGAAAAGCTTAATATACTACAAAAGGCCAAAGTATTCCCTCTCCCTATATGAAAAGGAATGCAAAGTCAATTGCATAATCCGCCGACTAAAGAGAATAGGAGCATCCGGCCCGTTGGGGCTTGCGCCCCGCGGGGTGAAGCGAGAAATCTTCTAAGTGTAACACTTTGAGAACATTAGATTACTTCCTTCGATCGAAATGACAGATCCAAATAAGTCCGACTTTTTCCGAAACTGTAAGGTTTTTCATCCAAAATAGGGTGTTAGGCTCATTTTCGAAAGGTTAATATTAAAGCTCTTTGATAACAGCCGGTTATAGGCATAAAATGTAACATCTCAATAGAAGCAGGTAAAACAATTATTCAAGATAAGAGTTAATATGCTAAGATGAATTATCCTGAACAATTCCAAGGCACCTCAGAACAGATTTTGAATCACCCCTTCGTTGGATATTTGCAAGGTATTATATTGGATCAATCTTTGGAAATTGAAAAACTCAAAAGTGAAATCCGGTTATTAAAAGGCCACAGCGCAAAGCCAGTTATACCACCAAACAGTAATTTAGAAGGATCATCAAGCAAATCCGATAAAGGCATAAAAAAAAACTCCCTTTAGTAAACGATGTAAGAAGCCCAACTTGGTCATTCATTCCACTGAACGTATAAAGGCAAGTAACGTTCCTGAGGGCTCAAAATTTAAAGGCTATATAAAAAATTATTCACCGCAGGAACGGCAATGCTTTCTTCTGCGTTCCAGGTCATCGCTAAAATTTCCATCAGCATTAACTTCGGGTACAAAATCTACACCACCTGCATTCCAGGGATGGCAACGACTTAATCGTCGCACCGCAAGCCAGCTTCCTCGAATAACGCCGTGACGCTCCACAGCAGTCTGTGCATAATTAGAGCACGTAGGATAAAAACGGCAATGTTGCCCAAGTAAAGGACTAATCAAATACTGGTACGCGCGAATGATTAAAACTAAAATATTACGCACTATTGATTACTCGTTGCCAATGTTGTTCTAGGGAATCAAATAATTCTTCGTTTGCCATTTGCTTAACTTCGTCTCTGCACATTACAACAACATCCAGACCACTTAGCTCATGCTGATGATATCGAA
>JAIWFS010000070.1:0-6182 GCA_048631505.1 archaeon
CCGGGCAGGTATGGCATCAGGGCCATCCCTACGTTAATCGTTTTTAAGGACGGGCAGGTTGTAGAGCAGATTACTGGTGCAGTGGGGAAGGCTGTTATCGAATCCGCTATTAACAAGGCGTTGTCCTAATTAGTGTCTGAACGAAAAGACCGTTCAGACACAATTTTGAATTCTAAATTCTAAATTTTGAATTAAGGTATATGTCTTTTAAATCTTCTTCCATAATTCACCATTCAGCATTGTCTATAAAGATCTGTGATGAATAGACCGCATTATCGAACAAGAAGCCGTAAGGGATTGTCGGCAAGATGTCTTGTGCTTTTAAGCCTTTTAATTATCGGCATTTTTGCCGGATGTGCCGGCAAGGACAGCGGCATTGAGGCCGGTAAAGATGAAGGCCTGTTTTCATGGTTTCGTTCTGCAGCCGGGCCCCCGGAGCCGGAGAGCGAGGTTGATCTGTCTGACAAGGCCATGGACTACTTTGTACATGGGCGCTATATCCTGGCAGAGGAGATATTTCAAAAGGTCAGGGATCGCTATCCCTTCAGCCCGTATGCTACGCTTGCGGAATTGCGCCTTGGAGATTGCAAGTTTTACATGGGCGATTATGACGAAGCCATTTCCCTTTATGAGGAATTTGAAAAGCTTCATCCCACCAACGAGGCAGTAACATATGTGATCTTTCAGGAGGGTTCCTGCTATTACAGATTAATGGAAGGCCCTGATCGTGATCAAACCTTCACCCACAAGCTCGTTGAGACCTGTGAGCGGCTCCTTAACAGATATCCGGATAGTCCATACAGTTACGAGGCCCGCAAGCGAATGGCAGAGGCAAAGAACCGTCTGGCCCAGCATGAGGTTTTAGTGGCCCGATGGTATATTCGTACAGGGCAGGTACCACAGGCCAAAAACCGTCTGGAGACTGCCCTGGACCTTTATCCGGATACTTCGGCAGGAGTGAAGGCTGCGCGTCTTCTAAAAAAGGAAAGGATATTCCAGCAGACCTCTACGGCCGAGACAGACAGAGCAAAAGAATCAGAGGAATCCTGGTGGAGGCGTCTGATACCCTTTATCTGAACAAGTGGCAGGAAACGCGCCTGTTGTTTTCCAGACGCAAATCTTCAGGCTCTATCTTTCTACAAATATCCATGGCCTTGGGACAACGGTCCTGAAAGGCGCATCCTGAAGGAATAGAATCCAAGGCAGGGACATTCCCCGGAATGGAAGTGAGACGCTTGGCGTCTGCGGGAATACCGTATGGTACCGAATCCAGAAGACCCTGGGTGTATGGATGGAGTGGATTGTCGAAAAGATCACGCACGAGGGCCTCTTCAACTATTTTCCCTGCATACATTATGAGTACCCTGTGGGCTATCTGGGCTACTACTCCAAGGTTGTGGGTTATGAGCAGGAGACTGAGATTATGCTGTTCCCGGAGCCTGTTCAGGAGTTCAAGAATTTGGGCCTGTATGGTTACGTCCAGGGCAGTAGTGGGCTCATCTGCTATCAAAAGCTTTGGTTGACATGCAAGGGACATGGCTATCATAGCCCTTTGACGCAGTCCACCTGAGAGCTGATGAGGGTAAGTTGTGATTCTCTCTTCCGGTGCCGGCATTCCCACCTGGTTTAAAAGCTCAATAGTCCGTTCCCGAACCTGTTTTTTTGGAAGTTTGACATGGGTTGTTATGGCTTCTGAAATCTGGTCTCCGATTGTGAAGACCGGGTTGAGGGCAGTCATAGGCTCTTGAAAGATCATGGCCATTTCCTTTCCCCTGATGCTGCACAATTGACCAAGAGTAAGGTCCATGAGATCTGTGTCCTCAAATACTATTTCCCCCCTTCTTATGTTGAATGGAGGACTTGGAAGCAGGCCCGGCAGGGAAAGGGCTGTAACGCTTTTTCCACAACCGGATTCGCCCACAAGACAGACACTTTCCCCTTTTTTAATATAAAAAGAAAGATCCCTTACAGGGAATACAGGCCCCTTGTTGGTCCGGATCTCAATTTCAAGCCCTTTTACAGAAAGGAGGATATTATTGCTCACGATTTTTGATCACGGGACTTTGTCCACTTTTTACCCCTTAATCAGTTGAACATTGATTTCACGTCCTGCAGGCTTAAGCTGTACTATTACTTCAAAAAGGTCCGACATGTGACTGATGGGGGACGGGATGTCGTCAGGTTGCTCGATGTTGTTTTCTCTGTGAGTCATTACAGTAAACCATGCAGGGAAACCATGTTCCTTGGCCAGTGCCTTGAGTTTGCTCAATGATGCCTGCTCAGTTTTGTCGAATGGCAACCCGTCTAACAAGACTACCTGTGGAAAGAATATGCCCTGTTCAGTGAGGTCGTTTAGACGTTCTTCAAGCCGTTTTACGCTGAAGTCCTCAATATTAAAGGTCATAATAAAACGGTGGGGAAGGATCATCTCCCACATCACATTGGTATTATTTAACTCGTATTGATCTGATATGCGGTGGAGGACTTCCTCGTACCAGAGACATACCTTTTTTATCGGCTGCCCCAGACATATATGAAGTACGTTTTTCCCTCTGAGCAAGTTGTCCAGAGCCAGATGCATCAGGAAAGAAGTCTTGCCCTCTCCAGCCCTGGCAAGTATTGCGCCGAATTGTCCGTCCCCTAGGAGGTGGCCGGCATCTTCCTTGATAAATTTCAGCGGATTTTTAAGAATTAGATTGTTTTCTGACATATCAAAGACCTTCTTTTTCCTCTTTAAAAATCATTTTACCGCTTTCTTTTCCTCGGCAGCTTTTTTTATCAATTCGTCTGCCACGTTTTTGGGTACCTGACGATAGGTGGAAAATTCCATGGTGAACTGGGCCTTCCCCTGGGTGCCTGAGCGTAGGATTGTGGAGTAGCCGAACATCTCAGCAAGTGGGACCTCAGCCTCTATTACGCTTATATTTCCTTCATCCTGTGTACCCAGGATCATCCCTCTTCGCTGGTTAAGTGATCCCATTACAGCTCCCTGGAATTCAGTCGGAGTCTCCACTGCTACCTTCATTATAGGTTCCAGTATGACAGGCCTGGCCTTTCTGTAGCCTTCCAGAAAGGCCCTGCGGGATGCTGCCCGAAAAGCCATGTCGGAAGAGTCCACAGGGTGGGATTGACCGTCGTTGATGACAATTTTTACTCCTGTAACAGGAAAGCCCAACAACTGTCCTTTCTCCATACTTTTCTTAAAACCTTTTTCGCAGGAAGAGATAAACTCCGTGGGTATGGCACCACCGACTATCCTGTTTTCAAAGACAAATTCGTCTTTAACAGGCTCCATGTAGCCGGCTACCCGTCCAAACTGACCCGCACCACCTGTCTGCTTTTTATGGGTATAATTGAACTCGGCTTGCCTGGTAATAGTTTCCCTGTATGCGACCTGGGGCATGCCCGTGGTAACATCTGCGCTGTATTCCCTGCGCATTCGCTCAACATATATCTCAAGGTGAAGTTCTCCCATGCCGGAGATGATAGTGTCTCCGGTCTCATGGTTAACGTATGCCCTGAACGTCGGGTCCTCTTTGGTAAATCTGGAAAGGGCCTTGGACATTTTGACCTGGGCCTTGTTGTCCATGGGGACAATTGCCAGTGAGATAACCGGCTCAGGTATGTACATGGAGGTCATGCTATATCTGATTTCAGGAGAGGTGAAGGTATCACCGGACGCACAGTCGACGCCAAAGAGGGCCCCAATATAGCCGGCAGGAATAGACCCTATTTCCTCCATCTGGTCTGCATGCATATGTACGACCCTACCGATCCTGACCTTTTGACCGGTTCTGGAATTTACTATGGTGTCCCCCTTGGAGAGGGTCCCCTGATACACCCTGATGTAAGTGAGCTGTCCGTAACGTCCTTCTTCCAGCTTGAATGCAAGGGCTACGAGAGGTTTTGAAAAATCTGTTTCAAGTTTTTTTTCAACTTCCTCATTTTCCATGTCCATGGCGAAGTTTTCAATATCCATGGGTTGCGGCAGATAATGAGTTACTGCATCAAGGAGAGGTTGGACCCCTTTATTCTTGTAAGCAGATCCAATGAATACAGGGGTGAGTCCGCGAACAAGAGTCCCGTTTCTTATCGCGTCAATTAAGACATCTGCTGTGACCTTTTCATCAAGGGCGGCCTCCATGAGTTCATCAGAGAACATTGAAGCAGCGTCAATAAGGCTTTCCCTGCGGGCTTCGGCCTCTGCGCGGAGCCCTTGAGGTATTTCTTCCAAACGTATCTGCTCGCCGCTTGGGCCATCAAAGTACATGGCCTTCATGGAGACGAGGTCCACAACTCCCTGAAAGTCCGATTCAAGGCCTATGGGTATTTGCATTGCAACTGCGTTGTGGCCCAGCTTTTCCTTGAGTTGCCCTATAACGCGGAACGGGTTGGCACCGCTGCGGTCGCACTTGTTTATAAAGGCAATGCACGGGACCTTGTATCTGGACATTTGCCTGTCAACTGTAATGGACTGAGACTGTACACCTCCAACAGAGCAAAGGACCAGTACGCCACCGTCCAGGACCCTGAGGGCCCTCTCCACTTCGATGGTGAAGTCTACATGCCCAGGGGTGTCAATAATGTTTATCTCATAGCCCTTCCATTCGCAATAGGTAGCGGCAGAAGTGATGGTTATTCCCCGTTCTTTTTCGAGCTCCATGAAATCCATGGTAGCTCCGACTCCGTCCTTGCCTTTCACGTCGTGGATGGCGTGAATCCGTTGGGTATAAAAAAGAATTCTTTCGGTAAGAGTGGTCTTGCCGGCATCAATGTGGGCACTAATGCCAATGTTTCTTACCTTTGCCGGATCTCTATTCATTGCCTATTTAGCCTCAAAAAAATATTTAATACTGAAAATTGAGAAATTGCGAATTGAGGGATTGAGGAATTGAAGGTACTTTTATAATCATAATCCCTCAATCCCTAAATTCCTAAATCCCTCAACAAGATGAGAGGCGCGGTTTTTAACTTTTTACATTAAGCTTGTCAAGACAAAATAATTCCGGTTATGAGATAAAGCCCCTCACTGCCCGGCAAGGGCTGAACGAACCGCATCCAGATCCTCCGGTGTGTCTACTTCCAGCGGGGCCTCTTCCACCCTCACAACTCCGATCGAATAGCCATTTTCAAGGGCCCTTAGCTGTTCCAGTCGTTCTATCTGTTCGAGTTTCCCCGGAGGTAGAGTAACAAAGGTCTGGAGAAAATTCTGCCTATAGGCATATAGGCCCAGGTGCCTGAGATAGTAATGGTCTGATTCTTTGGGCAGGTCTCCTGCTGTATCAGTGTCTCTATAGTATGGAATCATGGCCCTGGAGAAGTAGAGGGCCTTGCGGTTATTGTCCACGACCACCTTAACCCGGTTGGGATTCAGGGCCTCCTGGGCCTCAAGAGGACATGCAGGAGTTGTCATGGCAAAATCAGGCACATCAAGGAGCATTTTTATAATTTCAACTACTGGTCGCGAATCAAGCAGGGGCTGGTCTCCCTGGATATTAACCACGACATCATTGTCTGAAAGTTCAAGAAGCCTTGCCACCTCTGCAATCCGGTCCGTCCCGGATGGATGGCCGGGGTCTGTCATAAAAACCGTTCCACCGGCTGTTTCCACGCATTCTGCGATCCTCGAATCATCAGTTGCCACTACTACCTGGTCAATGCCGGGGACCTTCAGTGCCCTCTGGTATACATGGAGAATCATGGGGCTGCCCTGAATCTTTGCAAGGGGTTTCCCTGGGAATCTGGATGAGCCAAAACGTGCAGGGATTATGGCAAACACTTTGATTTGGTGATTTGGTGATTTGGTGATTTGGTGATTGGGAAAATTCATATGATTTGCCTAAAGTTTAAAGTGCCTAAAGTGAGCTAAAGTTATGGAATGTTGTCTCCCGGCAACCCCCTGGGCTGGCTGTCTTTCTCCTAAATTAAGCGATTAGCCTTTAGCTGTTAGCTATTAGTTCAATGATTATATGATGTTTTACTATTACAAACTTTTACCCGTTGGGTGTTATTTCTAATTAATGTAATACCTTGATTTTTCAAAGCTAAACCCTAATAGCTAACAGCTAATCGCTCAATTCAGGTTCCATATGATACACAGGCTTTTACCGGAAAAATCTCACCACCAGTCCCCCACATGTCAGATGGAGCGAGTCTGTGTTCGTCGGTGTGTGTGTCGAGTA
>JAIWFS010000071.1:0-6156 GCA_048631505.1 archaeon
TTTCCAATTTCCAATTTCTAATTTCAAGCCTTTCATCTTTCCCCAATTTCTAATTTCAAATTTCAAGCCGTAAACGGCTTTCAACTGTTTCAGACAGGCCTGTAAAACTTCCTCAACCTCAATCCCAAGCAGACATTTAAAATCCGTGGGGCAACTGCGTTTAAGGCACGGGCTGCATGGAAGTTCGTGGCGAATTATAACACTATTGGCTGACCATGGACCTGTTGTAACCGGATTTGTAGAGCCAAAAATCGCAACCAAAGGAACTCCTAATGCTGCGCCAATATGCATAAGACCGGAATCATTTGTCACGAGCAAATCGAGGTTTGATATAAGCCCCATGGCCTCAGCAAGGCTTGTCTTTCCTGCCAGATTGCGGCCCCTTTCACCAATAGGACTGCAAATGTCCTCTGCCACAGACTCTTCCTTGTTGGTACCAAAGACCAATATATGACAATCTTTGAAATGCTCAACCAGGGCCTTTCCTAAAGATACAAATCTCTCCACCGGCCAACATTTTGCCGGCCCATATGCGGCGCCCGGATTAAACCCCACGAGTAACGATCCTTGATCCAACCCCATTTGAGCAAGTATCTGCCTGGCCCCTGACTCCCCTTGGGCCGGGACCTTAAGGAATAGCTCGGTTTGTTCCTCGCGGCCTCCTTCATTTGTTGAATGGGTATTAGAATGCAAGCGGCCTATATGATCAACAAGGTTTAGATAGTAGAATATTTCGTGTTTACTCCTGCGGTCCTCAGGTACTGATACCGGTAATGTGAGAATCAGGCGTCTTGCGTCGGTGGCATAACCCACGCGCCTGGGTATGCGGGCAAGCCACGCGATCAGGGCTGACTCAAAGGAGTTTGGGAACAGGAGGGCAAGATCAAATTTTTTGTTCCTAAGAGATTTGGCGAGGATTAATTTTTCCAAGATCGTACTGTTACGGCCCATACTGCCGCAAGATATAACTTCATCTACAGCGGGATTCCCGGAGAAGACAGGTCCTACCCAAGGCCTTGCCAGAATAGAAATATGGGCTTTTGGATAGTTTTTCCTAAGTGCCATCACTGCAGGTGTAGTCATGATGGCGTCTCCGATCCAATTGGTAGATCTAATCAATATCCGGGGATTTAACCCTAAATTATTTCCAGTTCTCAAGGATGTACCTGTTCTTTGACCTGTTTAAATGCCAACGTCTATAGTATAGAAATAAAAAAGACTATAAGAACATAATACGCTGGATACAAAATTCTAGAAAAAATGCTGCCCCAGAGACGACTACCTGAAGAACTCCTGCTAACGGCTGATAACTATTGGAAAAACTTTGCGGAGGCTGCGCTTTCATCCGGACTTCCGGTTCCCGATGATCCACATACAATAAATACGGCGAAACAGGTGTGGGCCTTTAGTGAATTTGTCGCAAAGAACTGCGTCAAGGAACCAGGGCTGCTGTTAGATCTGTTAGAAAGTGGTGATCTTATAAATTCCTATACGAACGGTAACTATGACCGAATAGTCAATAATTCAGTTAAAGAAGCCCAAGACCATAAACAACTCGGAATAATTCTGCGCCGGCTGAGAACGCGAGAGATGGTCAGGATAGCATGGAGAGACCTTGCCCAATGGACAGATCTCAAAGAGACCATGGAGGACCTTTCATCCCTGGCAGAGGCATGTCTAAGGGGTGCTCTCAGCCTCCTCCATCCCTGGCAATGTCAGGAACTTGGGTATCCTGCAGACAAGGCAGGCAACCCCCAATCCCTGGTCGTCCTCGGGATGGGCAAACTCGGTGCCGGAGAACTCAACTTTTCGTCGGACATCGACCTGATATTTGCGTATCCTGAGTCCGGACATACTAAAGACGGCCCAAAATCCGTCACTAACGAAGAATTTTTTGCCAGGCTTTGCCGCAAATTGATAAGTGTTATAGGCACGACTACTGCCGGGGGTATTGTGTTTCGTGTGGACACAAGACTCAGGCCATATGGGGAAAATGGACCCCTGGTCCTGAGCTTCGATGCCATGGAAGAATATTATCAAAGCCAAGGGAGGGAGTGGGAACGATATGCAATGGTCAAGGCCCGCCCAGTTGCCGGTGGCACTGATGGAGACACGCTGCTTGAAACATTAAGGCCCTTTGTGTATCGCCGTTACCTGGACTACGGGGCTTTTGACTCCTTAAGGGAAATGAAGCAACTGATAGAACAGGAGACGCATAAGAAAGGACTTAAAGACGACATAAAGCTGGGCGCAGGAGGGATACGCGAGATTGAGTTTATAGGCCAGACCTTTCAACTCATTAGGGGCGGCAAGATGCCGGAACTTCGGGAAAGGAGCATTCTTCGAGTCCTGGAACTCCTGGCTGACCATAACTTCCTGTCCCAAGACGCATGTCGGAAATTAAAAGATGCATACATATTCCTGCGCAACACTGAACACCGCCTGCAGGAATACGCTGACCAACAGACACACAAGCTGCCCTTTGAGCCCCTTTCTCAGACCCGCCTCGCACTTTCTATGGGTTTTCAGACCTGGAAAGAATATATAGATACGCTCCGCAGGCACATGGACACAGTCCACTATCACTTTAAAGGACTTTTCTCCAGAGAAGATGCCCGAAATAAAGACTCAGCGAAACAGCTCCTATCCGGCATTTGGTTTGGAACAGTCGACAAAGACCGTGCTGTACAAGCCCTTCAGTCAATGGGTTTTCATAAAACCAATGAGATTTTGAACTTTCTCCACGGCCTTAAGGACTCCAGGACGAGCTTGAGCCTCAGTTCATCAGGACGAGACCGGCTGGACCGGCTGATCCCTCTTGTGCTCAAGGAAGCCGCGGGGGCAGACCAGCCGGATCTTGCTCTCAAAAGGACACTTGACCTGATAGAATCAATTGAGAGGCGGACCTGTTACCTCTCTCTTCTCCTGGAAAATCCTGATGCCCTGTCACATCTGATAAGGCTCTGTTCAAGAGGGGCATGGATAGCGACGCTTATATCAAGACAGCCTGTACTGCTAGACGAACTCCTTGCTCCGCTGACTCTTTACTCACCCCCTGACAGGTCAAGTCTGGAAAAAGACATAAAAAAAATGCTCTCCGGAGTATCGCCGGGCGACTTGGAACAGCAGATGGATGAACTCAGGCGATTTAGGCAGGCAAATATGCTGAGAGTAGCTGCGGCTGACATCTCAGGAGCCCTGTCTGTCCAGGATGTGAGTCACCACCTTACGGACACTGCCGAGGTAGTAGTAGATAGGGTCTTTGCCCTTGCCCGGGACCACCTGATAGATCGACACGGCATGCCCCCATGCGTATCCGGCCAAGATGAAAGAGAAAACTGTGGCTTTGCGGTTGTTGCCTATGGCAAACTTGGAGGGACGGAAATGGGCTATAGTTCAGACCTGGATCTGGTTTTTCTCCATACCGGTAAAGTGGGCCGGATGACCTCCGGGCCCAAGCCTTTGGATAGTACCATGTTTTATACCCGTCTGGGACAACGAATGATTCATATTTTGACAGTCCATACCCAGGCAGGAATCCTGTATGAAGTAGATATGCGCCTTCGTCCCAGCGGGGCGTCAGGAGTCCTGGTCAGCAGCCTGGAGGCCTTTTTCCAGTATCAAATGGACCAGGCCTGGACATGGGAACACCAGGCCCTTGTGAGGGCAAGGACGATCGCAGGTGACATCAGGGTCTGTAAGAAGTTTGATGAACTGAGAAAAAAAGTAATTGCCAAGTCCCGTGACATTGATATTTTAAAGAATTCTGTTATCTCCATGCGAGAAAGATTGATAAGCCAATATGGGAACAAGCATCCTGGCAAATTTGACCTTAAACATGATCCCGGCGGACTGACTGACATAGAATTCCTGATCCAGTATATGGTGTTGGCAAATGCTTTCCGGCATCCGGACCTCGCTGAATGGAGCAATAGTATCAGACTGCTTGAGGCCTTTGAACAGAAAGATCTGATACGAAAGAGATATGCAGACATACTTTTGGAGGCATATGTGAGCTACAGAAAAACAATAAACAAGCTCAACCTGCAAGAAAGACCGACTTATGTGGGGGCTGACGATTTCACGGACTTGAGGTCCGGGGTCAGGGAAATCTGGGATGAGGTCATGAAATGAGGTGTGGAAGGCTGAAGGTAGAAGGTGGAAGGCTTTTAGGGACGAAACTTAGGGCATTCGAGCATTGCGAGATAATTGATATACTTCAGCCTTCAACCTAAATACCTAATAGGAAAACACAGTGGGGCGTAAAAGAAAAAGTCCTTTAGCCAAAACTAAAAAGAAACCAGCTCCCGTCACTCCCGTCCCAACCACAAGTTCTCAAGGTATGGGATTGCGTATTCGTGAGTGGGAAAGCACCGTAAAGGATAAGGCCAAATGCCTTACCCCATACCACCGATGGATAGAGGCCCTGGCACTTTTACTTATCCTGGGGGTGGGGTTGCTTGTGCGCATTGAAGATATTCGGGACTGGAATACCCATCCTCAGATGGCCCTTTACAAGGGAGAACCCCTGCTCACCACCTTTGATGGCTATTTCTATCTGACCCTGGCAAAGGATCTTGCTGAAGGCACCTATACACCTATAGACAACAATCGTGATGTGCCAAAGGGTATATCCCGGAGATTTCCACCACCGCTCATTTCCGTAATAGCCGCGGGCCTGGCCAAGATAACGCCCTTTTCCCTGAACTGGATTGGAGCGGTCCTACCTGCATTACTTGGTCTTTTGCTGGCCCTACCTCTATATGCACTAGGACGTTTCTACGGAGGTCCGGCCATGGGCCTCACTGCAGCGTTAATGGGGCTGCTTTCACACTACTATGTCTATAGAAGCAGTTTAGGGTGGTTCGACACAGACTGCATGAATGTCACCTGGGCTACAGGTGCTGCCTATTGCTTTCTGCGGTTTGGCATTGAAGTCGGTCAAAAGCGGTATCTATATTTTATCAGCGGTATGGCTATTTATTTGCTTTTCCTGTGGTGGTGGGATTCAACGCCTCAGGTAGTGACGGTTGTCTCGATGTTACCGTTAGCTGTAGCACTGGTATTTTTCTATCGTCCTGGACGAAGAGAGGCATGTATCTTTTTCGGAACAGTAGGGCTGGGAATCGGAGTGATACTCCTGTGGATGGGACTGGATCTTCCGCTCAAGGTTTTCAGACATGTTGTCGGTACCTTTCACTACATATCTACCAAGGAAGTAGTCGGTATATGGCCTCCCATAGGGGCCACAATTTCAGAACAGGCCATACCATCACTCAACGAGATTGTCGCCAAGACAACTGACAGCCTGCCTGCCTTCATTCTGGCCGGCGCAGGTCTTGCTTGGCTGTTCTATCGCCGTCCCAAGGAGAGCCTGTTTATATCAGTGCCATTGATCCTGGCTGCATTGTCATTTTTTTTCGCCAAACGTTTTATGATCTTTTTGGCCCCTGTTACAGCCCTTGGAATAGGGTATATGATATCCGAGATCTGGTACTGGCGTCGAAGATTTGCCGTGCTTTCCCTGTTAGCACCGGTTTTTGTAATCTTTCTTGTCTGGCCGGCCCTGAGCAAAGATATGGCCAAGACCTTCTGGCCCAAGGAGCCTCCGCACCTTATCGCCGGGATGGATCTGGCATCAAAAGAAACGCCCAAAGATGCAGTGATCTGGGCGTGGTGGGACCATGGATATCCTCTGAATTACTGGGCCGGAAGGGGGACCGTGGGTGACGGTACGCTTCACGGCGGACACAGGTCATTTTACAATGGCCTCCCCCTTGCCACGCACGACGAACGCCTGGCAGCCAACTTCATGCGCTTTTATGTCAGTTCCGGAATGGATGGTATTGAAAATGTTTACAGGGCTGTGGGCAATGACCCTGCCCGAGGTGTAAATCTTATTAAAGAAGTCCTTTCTGTTGGTCCTGAAAAGGCGAGAGAGTTGCTGGCTTCAGCCAAACTCGCGCCTGTGGGAAATTTGCAGACTGTGGATCAGTGGCTTTGCTTCTTCTATCCTGAAAAGACGCGTCCTGTCTACCTCTTTCTTGACTGGCGGCTTACCATCACCAGCTACTGGTGGTATTGGCTTGGTACTTGGGACGTGGAAAAGAGAGAGGGAATACACCCAATGTACAAGGCCTTTTATGATGTGTATGA
>JAIWFS010000072.1:0-6035 GCA_048631505.1 archaeon
AAATGGATAATGCCGATGCCGACGCCGCTATAAAAGCTCTTAACGGCAAGGACCTCGGTGGGCGCAATTTAAAGGTAAACGAGGCAAGGGCACGAAATGACCGCAAAAAGAAACGCTCCTGGTAAAAAAAATTTGAAAAATATCCTATAGCAAAAAACAGGGAAGACTATAAAGGTTTCTTGCCCCAATATGTAGCCAGAAAATAGATCAAATCCGTCGGAGGGCTTGGGTTTGATAGATGCTTACGAGGACCGAATGCGCATTATAGCCTTTGGAGACATCCACATGGAGTGCGCAGGCATTGAGAAGATCACTGGGCTTTCAAAGGCAGACCTGGTGATAATTACAGGGGATTTTACCAATTGTGGAGGGAAAGAAGACGCCTCAACCATACTGGATATCATCCGGCGCATCAATTCAAAAATATATGCAGTCCTGGGTAATATGGATAAAGCATCAGTCGGGAACTATCTGGATGAGCTTGGCATCAATATCCATGGCAAAGGATTTGTCCTGGGAGACTTGGGAATCTTCGGTGTAGGAGGATCTAATTTCACTCCCTTCAACACCCCAACCGAGTTCTCTGAAGAAGAACTTGGGGACATTGTCAACAAGGCATACCAATATGTAACCCAGGCACCGATTAAGGTCCTGATATCCCACACTCCTCCTTTCAACACTGCTACCGACCTGATAGGCAGTGGGGTCCACGTTGGCAGCACAGCCATCAGGGAATTCATTGAAGAAAAACAGCCTGATTTTTGCTTCACAGGCCACATACACGAATCCAGAGGAGAAGATCGGATAGGACGCACCCTGATACTCAATCCGGGGATGCTGAAAGATCCGGGCTGGATAGAGCTCAACCGTCAGGATGATGGGAATTTTATCGCTCGTCTTAATTAGTTCCCATCCAGAAATGGCCCTTTTTCGCTACTTCACCTCCTCGAAGTCAGCGTCTACCACGTCGTCATCTCCTCCACCTTTGCCACCTTTTTCACCTTTGCCGGATGTATCTGCACCGCCTTCCCTGCCTGCCTGAGCGCCGGCAGCCTGCTGATACATCATTTCAGCCAGCTTGTGAGAAGCCTGCATAAGCTCATCCTGGGCCTTTTTAATAGCCTCCAGGTCCGTGCCTTCCATGGCCTTTCTGAGATCTTTGATTTTATCATTGATCTGGTCTTTGGTAGCAGTATCTACCTTGTCTCCAAGTTCCTGCAGGCTCTTTTCCGTGCTGTAAATCAAGGTGTCGGCCTGATTCCGGACCTCTGCCGCCTCTCTTTGCTTTTTATCTTCCTCAGCGTGGAGTTCCGCATCCTTGGTCATTTCCTGAATCTCCTCCTCGCTGAGACCACTGGAGGCCTGTATCCTGATGGACTGCTCCTTGCCGGTTGCCATGTCCTTTGCTGACACATTAAGGATGCCATTGGCATCTATATCAAAAGTGACCTCTATCTGAGGCACTCCACGGGGAGCCGGCGGGATTCCAACCAGCTCAAACCGTCCGATGGTCTTGTTGCCTGATGTCATCTCACGCTCGCCCTGAAGCACATGAATGGTTACGGCATTCTGGTTATCAGCGGCAGTTGTGAAAATCTGGCTCTTCCGGGTTGGAATAGTGGTATTTTTTTCAATCAGTTTGGTCATGACCTGACCAAGTGTCTCAATACCAAGGGACAGGGGAGTTACATCCAGGAGCAGTACGTCCTTGACTTCGCCTTTCAGGACCGCCCCCTGTATAGCCGCCCCTATTGCCACGACTTCATCAGGATTAACACCTTTGTGAGGCTCTTTGCCAAATAATCCTGTGACCTTTTCTTGGACCTTTGGCATACGGGTCATGCCGCCAACCAGTATAACTTCGTTTATGTCAGCAGGAGTGAGACCGGCGTCTTTAAGAGCTACCTGACACGGACCTTCAACGCGGTCGATCAGATCTGCCACCAGGGACTCAAGCTTGGCCCTGGTGAGCTTAATGACCATATGCTTCGGACCACTGGCGTCAGCCGTAATGAATGGCAGGTTAATCTCAGTCTCCGGAGTGCTTGAAAGTTCACACTTGGCCTTTTCAGCCGCCTCTTTGAGTCGCTGAAGGGCCATCCTGTCCTGTCTGAGATCCAGGCCCTGTTCCTTTTTGAATTCATCTGCCAGCCAATCAACAATCCGAAGGTCAAAGTCCTCGCCTCCAAGAAACGTGTCTCCGTTAGTGGCTTTTACCTCAAAAACTCCCTCCCCGATCTCCAGTATAGAGATATCAAAAGTGCCTCCGCCCAAGTCAAATACGGCAATCTTCTCTTCTGACTTCTTATCCAGACCATAGGCCAGAGCTGCTGCTGTAGGCTCGTTGATTATGCGCAGGACGTTTAATCCTGCAATACGGCCTGCATCTTTGGTGGCCTGGCGCTGGCTGTCGTTGAAATAGGCCGGCACGGTAATCACCGCATCGGTTACCTTCTCACCAAGGTAATCATCAGCAGTCTGTTTCATCTTGCCGAGGACCATGGCTGAGATCTCAGCAGAGCTGTACTGCTTACCCCCTATTTCTACACACGCATCTCCACTTGAACCCTGGACAATCTTAAAAGGGGCTATATCCTTGGACTTCTGGACTTCTGCATCACCAAACTTTCTCCCAATAAGCCTCTTGACTGCAAAAACCGTGTTTTCTGCATTGGTAACTGCTTGCCTCTTGGCCAGCATTCCCACCAATCGTTCACCTTTATCTGTAAAGGCTACTACCGAAGGTGTAGTGCGCCCGCCCTCGGCATTATTTAGAACCTTGGGATCACCTCCCTCCATGATGGCCACACAGGAGTTGGTGGTCCCCAAGTCTATGCCTATTACTTTACTCATGTTGAAAATCCTCCTTGTAAAAAAGCTTCAATATAAAAAGTTAGATCGAGTTGTAGTTTTACTGCTCCTAAAACTAAGCACTAGTTTCTTCTTGTCCACTCCCCTCTGTTGCATTTTTTGATACTACTACAAGAGCAGGTCTCAAGATCCTTTCATGAAGCGAATAACCTTTTAAGAGCTCTTTTATCACTGTATTTTCTTCCACTCCCTCATGCTCTTGCACAGTAAGGGCCTCATGCAGATTCGGATCAAATTTCTGCCCTTCTGCAGTAAAGACCTTGAGACCGAAACGTTCCAAGGTCTTTAAGTAGCCGGACATGGTCAGCTCAAGCCCTTCTGTTAACTTATCAAAGTCCCTTGAATCCTTGGCTGAAGTCACGGCCCGTTCTAAGTTGTCAAGAAAAGGCAGCAGTTCTCTGGCAAAGGATTCTAAGGCATATTTCATATATTCCGATTTTTCCCGCTCTATCCTCTTCTTAAAATTTTCCAGATCGGCAGCCAGTCGCAGCACCTTTTCCTGACATTGCTCGAGTTCTGCCTCTCTGTCTGCCAGCTTCCGGGCCGGATCAATCTCATCACCGCCTGCGCTCTCGATCTCTTCCTCTCCAGTTGTCTGCTTTTCTTCCATATCTTTGTTGTCCATGTTCACGATTCCTTAAACTTTTCGCCTAAAACCTGGGCGGTATATTCAACCAGGGACACTGCACGGGCATAGTTCATGCGAATCGGACCAACAATACCCAGGCTCCCCAGGGGACTGCCACTTCCAGCATAAGGAGCCAGTACCATGCCGCAGCCCGGTACCTCATTTCCAAGCCCTTCAGATCCGATATATATTTGCACTCCTCTTGAGTCCAAGCACCTGTCCAAAAGGGTCAAAAGGGCCTTCTTCTCTTCAAATGTCTGAAGAATTGCCCTGATACGGGAGACGTTCGAAAACTCCGGTTTATCAAGGAGATTGAGTCTGCCTTCGATAAAGACCTCTCCCTGCTCAGTTGACACCTTCATCTGATCAAGGAAGTCCTCTAAAAGGACGTCAAAGATTCTCTTTTCTTCTTTTAGTTCCTCTATAATCACAGACCTGAGTTCTTCCAGGCACATGTGGTCAAGCTTGTTGCTGAGATACTGGGAAATTTGCTCCAGCTTCTCCTCCTGGATGTCATAATCGATCTGCACAAGTCGATTTTGCACCATACCGGTGTCAGATACACTGATGACCAGTATCAGGCCCGGCCGGATTCGCAGGAATTCAAGGTGTATCAAGCGGTCACAGATAAGCCGGGGAGCACTTACTACTGCTGCGTGCCCTGAAAAAGATGCCAGTAGTTGAACAGCACGCTTCAGGGTTGCTACCAAACCAGCCGGCCTGAACATCAAACCCTTTTCTATGGCTACCTGGTCACCCCAAGACAAATCTTCTTTATCCAAAAGGAAGTCCACGTAATAACGCAGACCTGTCTCAGTTGGAAGGCGCCCTGCTGATGAATGGGGCTGGAATAGCAGGCCAATATCTTCAAGGTCGGCCATGGCATTACGGATAGTAGCAGGACTCAATCCAAGCCCGGCTTTCTTGGCAACAGTCCTGGACCCTACCGGTTCTGCGTCATTTATATAAGCATGAATGACGGTCTTCAGTATCTTGCGGCTTCGTTCAGATAGGTCAATGTGCTTTGTATCCATAGGTGACTTTTCTCACAAGCCTTGTTAGCACTTAATAATACCTTGGGGTGCTGAAAGACACTAATTCTGACCAAAGGCTGTGTCAACCGGAGAAGTGCAAGAGGCTCCCCTTAATAAAACTTTCCTTTATAATGTCCGGCTACTATTGAAAACAAGAGTTGAATCATCCTTCGGTTTAGTGTAAAGAACTCCGGTCTGAAATACCTTGTGTACAGATGCCCGTGAAGCCGCTTGAATTATGCCTGTATATCTACTAACCGGAGACCTGGTCTTTCCGCCCCCCGAACTTGCCAGAGAAGACGGACTCTTGGCTGTTGGCGGGGACCTGAGCATCCCGAGGTTAATTCTCGCATACAGTCAAGGGATATTCCCCTGGTACAACCCAGGGGAACCAATATTTTGGTGGTCCCCAGATCCGAGGTTGATTCTGGAGCCCTCAGACCTCCACGTATCCAGACGTCTTGAACGAATCATTCGGCAAGGACGCTTTCAAGTCACTTTGGACCATGCCTTTAAGGAGGTTATAAGGGCCTGCTCAGAGACCAGAATGAAAAGGGGCGAGGGAACCTGGCTTTCACCGGAAATGATTGAGGCATACACTGAACTTCACTATCTGGGAAAGACCCATTCCGTAGAGACCTGGCAAGGGGATCGACTCGTTGGTGGACTTTACGGGATAGCAATGGGCAGGGTATTTTTTGGTGAATCAATGTTCACCAAAGTCTCAGATGCCTCAAAAGTAGCATTTGTGACCCTTGTACGCCAACTATCTGACTGGGGTTTTGCCATGATTGATTGCCAGGTCACTACTTGGCACCTCTTGAGCCTTGGCGCAAAGGAAATACCAAGGTCTTTTTTCCTGGAAAGACTTAAAAAGCTGACTGACCTCCCAAGTAAGGCTCCAAGCGGCAAATGGAGCTAGTGTCTGCCCGAAAACAATGGTCACTCAAATACTAATGCTCACTCCCACTGAGGCAAAAAAGAACCTCTCACCAAGTGCATTGTAAAGCTTCGCTCCATTCTCAAGCCCGGTACAGTGGGCAGCTCCCAGCCTTTTAATACCGAACTCCTCAAGGCTGGATAACGTAAAGCCGAACTGGGCAGGATCTGCAAGGCCCAGATGCGTACCACCCATCACAGTGTGGATTGGCCGGCCGGGGAAATTCTTCTGTATGTGCCTCAGAATATTGATGATCCCTGCATGGGCACAGCCGAGTATTACAAAAAGGCCTTTCTCCGTGTCTATCACTACAGAGAGATCATCTTTCAAAAGATCCTGAACCCAGCCGGCCTCAGGGTCTCTCAGTTGCATATTCGGATCAGGGGGTTCAAAGTCGGTTATCCTTGGAACCATACCAGTCAGGTATACGCCAGGATAGATCTCCTTGAACTCTTCCACATCGACAAACCTGGCTCCGATAGCCTCAAGATACTCCTTTTTATATCGAAGACCTATCTCCCTCAGGACATCCCCCTTTTTCCAGTATCGAACGAGAAAGATG
>JAIWFS010000073.1:0-6016 GCA_048631505.1 archaeon
CTTCTGGCCCTGATAGAGAATGAGTTAACGCCTCTCCTTGTAGAACTTAAGGATACTGCCAAGGCCTATCAGGACCTTGGAAGGACTTTTGAGAAGGATCTTCCCCCGATTTTGGATAATGTTCATCAAATTACCGGGGATATCCAGGATTTGACAGGTGATATTAAGGTCAAGGTTCGGCAGACACAGGATTTTTTTGAGGCCGCACGCGAGACAGGCGAGACCGTCCGGGTTGCAACAGACATTGCCAGGTCGGGTCTTTCCGGGTTAGCTGTGCAGGTAGCAAGTATAGCCACAGGTATCAAGACGTCTTTGGAGTTTCTTTCTGAGAACCTTAGATTTAAAGGAGGTAGCAAGAAATGAGCAATAGTGAAGGTCGCTATTCCGCAGGTTGTGTGGCCATAGCATTCTTACTGGGAGGTGCCGTCGGGGCCGGTTTGGCCACGTTACTTACTCCTAGAACAGGTCCAGAAGTAAGAGATCGGATAAGGGAGCAGGCCCATGCGGTCCGTGGTGAGGCCCATAGGGTAGCAGATGAAGTTCGTGACAAAGCCGGTGTTCTTCTTGATAAAAGCAAGGATGTGGTTGAACAAAAGAAGGCTGTTCTGGAATCTGCTTATGAAGCAGGTAAAGAGGCCATGGCGCGGGAGAAAGAACGCCTTGTTGCCCACATGAAGTCTGAAAAGGGTGAAGACGCATCTCCAGAGAAGGAAGAGACTTAAGAAATAATTATTCACTTCCTGCCAGACAGGGAGTGAATAATTGCCTCCAAATAGCTCGCCTCTACATCCCCACACCCTTTGCCCATCCAAGCTTTTCCCTTAAAATTGTGAAGTAGTCCCTGAGCGGGGACTTTATGAGTTTCAGGTGACCCTTGGCCTTTTGCATCTCAACCCAGTCCCCTTCATTGAGTTCCTGGCTTACCTGGCCGTCTACTATTAAGCTGATCTTTTCCGTGGCATTTCTGAGCTGTATCGCCACCTTCATCTGACCTGGCAGTATAAGGGGACGCGCATTCAGGGCAAAGGGGCATATTGGGGTTAATATAAGGGCCTCGATGCCCGGGTGCAGGATAGGGCCGCCGGCAGAGAGGTTATACGCAGTGGATCCGGTTGCAGTGGAGATGATCAGGCCATCACCACGGTATGTGGTAAGGAATGAGCCGTCGGCCCAGGCAGGAAGTGTAATAATTTTACCCAGAGGGCCTTTGCTGATCACTGCTTCATTGAGTGCATAGTAAGTTGGGCTTGGACTATCAGACACTTTTACCGTAACCGAGAGTATTGCTCGCCTGTCCAACTCGAGAGTTCCTGATATCAGGGAATCCAGGGCCTGTTCCATCTCGTCCATGTGGATCTCAGTAAGGAATCCCAGGCCCCCCAGGTTTATGCCCAGCAGGGGAATTCCGAGCTGATAGGCCTTCCCGGCCACATGTAGCAGGGTGCCGTCTCCTCCCAGCACTACTATAGCCTCGGCTTGAGGATCTACCTGCCCTTCAGTGACAGAGACCCCGCGCCTTCGGAAAAGCTCTTCCATGGCCTCTCCGATCCTCTTTGGGATTTCGGTCTCGTGCCTGACAATGAGGCTGATGTGTTTGAGCATAAAGTCTCTTTACGGGCCTACTCTTACGAGTACATATTCTTCCGAATTCATAAATTTTCTGGCCACATTAAGTACTTGATCCGCAGTTACCTCATCTATTTTCCGAACGTATTCTGACGAGAAGTTATATCCTAGACCATAGAGTTCATTTAAGGCCATGTCCATGGCTTGGGCCCTGTTGGTTTGAAGGCCTATCTCATGGGTTCCGATAAGCCATTTTTTGGCCCTTTCCAACTCATCATCAGTCACAGGTTTCCCTGTTGCCCTGTAGATTTCCCGCCACAGGGCTTTTAAGGCCCTGTCCTTTTTTTCAGGCGCGCAGGCAATGTAGAAGGCAAAGGATCCATAGTCCAGGCCAAGCCCCAGGAATGAGGTCACGGAATACGCCAGGCTTTCCTTGTCCCTGAGCTCCATGAACAGGCGGCCGCCCTGACCTGAAAGTACTGCATTCAGGGTTTGAAGGGCATAGCGGTCAGGGTTGTTAAAAGTGGTCCCTGGGAAACCAAGCACAATGTGTACTTGTTGTTTTTCCCTTTTCAGGGTCAGAATTCTGGGTGAAATCAGTGGGTCTGGTTCAGGAGGTGTGGAAAGGACCGATTCTGTTTCAACCGACCAGGCACCAAGCATGGTCTCCATGCTCGAGATGATTTCTTCAGCACGAATATCTCCCACTATGGAGAGTACTCCCCTGTCAGGTATTACAAAATCCCGATAGGTCTCAAGCAACTCCTTTGAACTGATGGCTTTGATAACAGAGGCCTTGCCCAACGGGTCCATACCATATGGATGGGGCGAGAAAAGCAGGCGACGGAATTCCCTTACTGCAACTCCGGGCAGATAATCATCCTGACGTTTAAGCTGTGCCAGTATCAAGGAACGGAGTTTTTTTGTTTCTTCAGATGGGAAGGTGGGAGTGAGCAGGATCTCAGTAAAGAGGGCAAGGCCCTTATCCAGGTTTTGACTCAAAAAACGGCCTTGAAGCCCAAGGGTATTCTGACCGGAAAAGCCGCTAATGCTACCACCCAGGCCCTCTATCAGTTCGGCAATACCCTGGGCGCTGTGGGCTTCGGTTCCTTTTGTCCAGGCCTTTGCGAGGAAGTTGAAGAGACCGTCGGTTTTCTCACTTTCGTATCTCACTCCTCCTGGGAACACCAGTGTTGCAGCAACCGTAGGTACTCCCGGGGCCTCTTGGACAAGGACCGTGAGGCCGTTGGAAAGGCTAAACCTCTTGACAGGGTGGATAAGAGTGCCGCCATCAGACTCTATTCCCTTGGCCAGGAGTTCCGCCTCCTGGACCATTACAGCCAGTTCCTGGCTCGTAAGCTCAGGCAGGCGATCCTCAGGCATTACCATGGCCACGCTGATGTTTTCCTGTCTGAAAATCTGCCCGGCAACCTGCTGGACATCCTGGGCCGTCACCTCCCGGACCTTCTCAAGATAGAGTTTTTCTGCATGAGGGTCCTTTGAAAGGGTCTCAAAGACACCAAGCTTTCTTGCTTCTCCTTCCATGGTCTCCTGGCTGTAAACAAAATCCGTTTCTACCTGGACTTTAGCGCGCTCCAGCTCTTCCTCAAGTATTTCCTCATTTTCCAGGCGGAAGATCTCATGGAAGATCTGCGGCAATGCTTCCTGGGTCTTTTCCGGGTCCAGAGAGGCGGTGATCTCGAATAGTCCCGGTCCTGCCGGTGTAAACGCTGCTGCATCAATGCTATGGACCATCTGCAAACGATTTCGTAGAGACGAGGTGAGACGTGAGCTCTCCCCTTTTCCAAGCAAGGCAGCTAAAACGTCCAGGGCAGGTACATCCGGGTCATTGAAGTTGGGCAGTCCTGAAAACGCTACAGTCAGGTAGCCTTCCTGGATTTCCATTGCCTCCATGGCGATCCTTGGGGCGTCCTGCCGCGGCTCTGATGGATAGGTGAATTCTTGAGGCTCTTTTTTTGTTACTGATCCAAAGGTGCCCTGGATACCGGCCAGGGCCTGAGATGCCCCGACGTCTCCAGCAACAACAACGGTAATTTGTGAGGGTCGATACCTTCTTTCCATATAGGTCAGGATGTCTTTGCGTCCAAAAGACTCGACCGTTTCAGGATAGCCGATTACAGGGAATCCATATGGGTGTGCCTTATATGCTGTCTCCATTAATAAGCTGAAAAGTCTTGTCCTTGGCCTGTCGTTTCTCATCCTTATTTCTTCAAGCACCACTTTTTTCTCTCGCTCTAATTCATCGGGATCAAATGATGAGTGAAATACCGCGTCGGAAAGTACGTCCAGGGCATTGTCCAGGAACTGTTTTGGGACCACGCAGTGGTAGACTGTATAATCAAGAGATGTGTAAGCATTAATGGACCCTCCGACAGATTCTATTTCCTTTGCCACTTCTCCAGGCCCTCTTTTTTCTGTGCCCTTGAAGATCATGTGTTCGATCAAGTGGGTAATGCCTCTCTCCCCTTCGGTTTCGTAGACACTGCCTGCTTGAACCCAAACCTGTATGGCCACAACCGGCGCCCGGTGGTTTTCTTTCACAATGGCAGTAAGTCCGTTAGAGAGCCTGACCTTGTTCAGCCCGGGAATAAGTTCCCTTGCCAAAGAGCCAAAGGGCATGATGAGGTGAATTGAAAAGGCGATCAGCAAGCACAGAGTAATAGTTTTACTAGTTAAGAGCATGTGATGTTCCCCTTGGAGTATGCTTTTATTTCAATATTTAAATCAACAAGATAGCCTGGTCTTTAGGGTGAATGGCCATTCAATGAAAGCTTGACACAGTAAATGAAGTTTGGTACAGACCAAATGGTTCTTAATTTTTTACTTTAGGATATGTTTTTATCGCCTTTTTTCTGTGATGCAAGCTTTTTAGACATTATTTGTATTATAAAAAAGATGCAATGAGTTTATTTTACAGAAAGTTGGCGAAGTTACTAATAGTTTTTCAGGCGAACATGGTCACCTGATGATGCGCGATATCATGGTGATCAAAATACGTAGGCTCGGCATATGTGAGCTGATGTCTTAAAAATCTTTACAAATTATATAAAATAAAAGAGGAGGAATTATGAGCAAGATTGCCCCAGAAGGCCTAACAGTAGCCCACACTTTGGATTGCAAAGGACTTAGTTGCCCAATGCCCATTCTAAAGACAAAAAAGGAGATCGACAAGGTTAATTCAGGTGAGATCCTTGAGGTACTCGGTACTGATCCAGGCACCCGTAATGATATCCCCGGATGGTGTGAGCGTGTCGGTCATGAGTACCTCGGAGAGAAGGAAGACTCCGGTTTTATTCATTTCTACATTAAGAAGGCTTAATACGTAGCCTCTCGGCCAAGCCATGCAAACAATTGAGGGTCTTTGTGCCCTCAGGTTTCAATTGTTTATGGCCGGCCTACAAATATCACATGGAGGATAATGCAGATGTCTGCTGATCCGAACAAACTTGGAATTTTCGTGACTTCTCCGCAGCATATGAGGCATGTTCTGGGTGTAACACAGGCTGCCGTGCGGGTAGGGATGAAGGCCGCGGTATTTTTTACCTTCAAGGCAGTCCATCTGGCCAAGACCCCTGAATTCGTAAAGGTTGCCAACCTCTGCGATATCAAGGATCTGTCCATATGCGCAGCCAGTTATCAGTGTGAAGGTTATGACGTTGAGGACGTGCCTAAGGGAATAACCGGCAGGCAGATGGCGACCCAGGCCTATCACGGCGCTTTATTGGAAGAATGTGGCAAATACCTGGTACTGTAGAAACGTACTATAAATTAAGGAGATACTAGCCATGTCATTAACAATATATTTTTTGCTGCCCAACCGGTCGTATGCCGGAGACGGCACACGCTCCACATTGGGGCTGTCGGTCGAAAACCATTTTGCATTTGCTGTGTACATGTATGGGGAATACCCCCCGTTCAATGAGTATAATGTAGGCAACATTGAATGGACTCGGGATATGGAGGGTGATGTATTTAATTTGGGCGGAGATCCACCTGATGTAGAGGACCTGGAGTTGACACCCATTACCATAGAGGAGCTTGGGGAGCGTATGCGTGATGCGGATTTCATCATCCCATACGGCCTGCCGAAAGCAGCCTCTCCGGCACCCGATACCTGCGGTTAGAATTATAAGAGGAGCACGTAATGAGCGACGAAAAAATGAAAATATTGCATGTCTATCGTTCCGAGCCTACTGATGACGTCAAAAAGCTGGTCGAGATACTCAGCCGTGACAGGGACGCCAAAGAGTTCAGTCTTTACATGGGTGATCCCAATTACGACATTCTGGTTCAGATGATTCGTGAGGCAGATAAGACAGTCAGTTGGTGGTAAATTAAAAATATACCTAATATTTTAAGCCCCTGTTGGCATTTGCCGGCAGGGGCTTGTTTTGTAAATCTACAATTCTTAATCAATCCATTTGTTTAA
>JAIWFS010000074.1:0-5955 GCA_048631505.1 archaeon
AGAACTTCATCCCGCATGGCGTCATACCGCTGTAATCCCTGTGGACCGTCATGACACCGTTACACCCGGGCAGAACCGCAGCAATGGCCTCGCAGCAGCCACAGGTAGTCATAGGATCAGTGGCAATACTATAAAAATTATAATGATCTATTGCCTGCCTGGACGCCTTATATAGAAATTCATTTACACCCTTAAATTGCCCCAAAACAGGATCGAGGACCTCTCCCTTTTCCACGGGCTGGTTAGGACCTGTTGGGTTGATTTGGAAAGAGGCCTTACAGTCCATCCAGTTGTAGGCACCGCAAAGGCCCGTTCTTTCCGGACTGACCACACAGACATGGCTCGGAGCAAAGGACTGACAGAGGGTACATGAGTAAAATGTATCCGTAGTCTCATCGGTCATATTTTCAACACGCTCATCCCTCACCTTGTATTCTTTCCTCGCCCTTTTTGTCAGGGCATCCACATCTTTTTTATCGGTATAAAGGGTTACCTGCACCTTATCAAGGATGCTCCCGAAGTCCTGGTGGAGCTTGGCGTGTAAAATAGTGCCAATATCCTTAAGCGTAAAACCCTTGTCAATAGCATTCTGGCTCACCCTGATCCACGAGATATCTCTCTGACCTATGTGCATAATGTACTGGGCATAATTGATAAGATGGTGGATCTGCCTTTCAAGGATCGGCTCAAAGTCAAGCTGCATCTCGCGGCCGGCCACCTGGACATAGATACCCAGTGGCAGGGTGTCACCCTTCTTGATATCCTTCACATCCTTACCAATAACCTCCACCTTGCCATCATCGATTTCATTCATCTCGGCCATCTTGCACAGCTCAGTGCACTGGGTCTTGCTACCGCCCATTTCGAGGAAAAGATCGTCCTTTCGGACCCGCTCACCTTCAAATGCCGGACCATAGGATAGAGGTATATCGATATCCGCTATAGTTACCTTGAGACCCCTTACCTCAATAGACTTCTGGGTGATTTCATCATGGGGCACACTGGATACAATATGCTCATAGGTACAGATGCCGGTAGGCAATATCTCGGGAATATCCGTATCCGCAATGGTGGGAAAACCCCAGTTAATGGCGCCTGCCGCATTTGCCGCCCATTCGGCATTCACATCACCTAAGGCCACTACAAAGGCAAAAATGCGGTCTTTCTGGTAGGCCAGCATCTTCTTGTAATCACCGGCCTGGACACCGCCAAAAGACATACCAGCGCGATTAGCAAAGCCAACGGCATACACGGCTGCCGATATGTCAGGGCCAAAAGGCACAAGCCTATTATTCCACCCGATCTGTACACCTTCCTCGACCAACTGCTCGGCAAATGTGGTGCCATTCTGGTTTGCGGCCATGAATACGTAAATACTCTTCAACTGGTACTCCTCAGCTATCTGTTTGGCGATCGCAGAATTAGGGGCCGCGCCGACAATGGCTGCAAATCCCGGGGCCGTGCCATCCACAAACTCCACACCACGTTTTCTCATGATCGCGTCATCTGCCGCGCCCAACCAGATCTTCCCGTTGTCCACATCCGGGTCTTCAACCTCCGGCTGGTAGAAATCAGGGTCTTCCACGTATCGGATGGCCTCCACGATCTCTTCAGCAAATATCGCCCCCATGCCTGCATCTAAAATGGGCCCTAGATATGGGAGATTACAATCGTTCTTGATATGGGGCGGTAAAAGGGCCCGTGAGAAATCCATGACCTGTTTGGCAGAATCCAGGTCAGTTACCTTGATCCCGGTCAACGAATAAATGACCGGCAAATAATAAGCTGTGTTGGGAAACTCCAGTTTCTGTGCTCCCCCGTATTTTTCCAGGGCCTCCTGATATTTTCCTTCTGCCTTGGACACGATATTATAGGCGCCCTGTACTACTGCAAATGCTACCATCTTTGACATAATCTATGTCCTCCCTTCTTAAGAGGTATTATTTTTAATTTTATGCTGCTTCCAGGTCTCGGCGATCGGCCATACTCATAAGCACCCTCTCACGGGCCTTGTCAATACCCAATGCCTTCCGCTTCTTGTCAATATGCGCGATCATCTTGTGCGCATGTTTGATATGATCTTCTTCCATATCCCACATGCCACCGTATATCCCTTCCAGTTCGTTGAACAGGTGATTCTGAAAAACGGGCGATCCCGTAACAGGAAGGCTCCCGCCGAAAACCGTATAAACCCCGGCGGTCACAAAATAGTGCCCAATACTTATCGCCTTTTCACTCATCCACTCAGGAGCTGAACCGGCCGCAGGGAGGTCACTGATATCATTGCCTAAGCCCCCGGCCTCTACCACCTTGGTGGCAGCCATCAGAATTCTGCTGTTATCAACGCAGGAACCCATATGCAACACTGGTGGTATCCCCACGGTCTCGCATACCTCGGCAAGACCTGGACCGCAATACACCTTAGCGGCTTCCGGTGTCATGAGCCCTGCTTTGCCAGCGGCAATGGCCGTACACCCTGTGGTAAGAACGATAACATCATGCTTGATCAATTCTTTACAAATTGTGACGTGCCCCTCATCCAGAGAGGTTCGGGCGTTGTTTCACCCAACCACGCCGGCAATACCCCGTATCCGGCCATTTATGATATTATCATTAAGGGTATAATATGATCCCCGGAAGGTCCCGCCAAGGTGATATTCTACCGCCTCGTAACTGAATCCTGCGACTAACTCCTGTTTGACATCCGGGATCATGACCTCCTTTTCCCTTTTAGGGAAGTTTTCAATCGAGGTCCTGACAATCTTTTTTGCATCCTCAAATGCGGTATGCTCGTCAAATTCAATATGGATCGTATCACCCGATTCAATCTTTGCCCTCGGGTTGGTGGTGATGATCTTGGTGTGGAAACACTGGGCCACGTTTGCAATGGCTTCCATTATACACTGTACATCCACAACCATTGCGTCCACGGCGCCAGTTACAATGGCCAACTCCTGCTGCAAAAAGTCACCACAAAGAGGAATTCCGTGCCGCATGAGAAGCTCATTGGCCGTACAGCATATGCCGCTTAACTGAATACCCTTAGCCCCTTTCTGCTTGGCCAACTCTATCATCTCTGGGAGTTCGGCAGCCTGCACAATCATCTCGCTCAAAAGAGGCTCGTGCCCGTGTATAACAATATTTACATGGTCTTCCCTTAACACTCCCAGGTTTGCAGTGCTTTTTACGGGATATGGACAACCAAAAAGCACATCCTGCAAGTCAGTAGCTATCATGGAACCGCCCCAGCCATCTGCAATGGCGGCCCGGCTGAATTGCTCGGTAAGGTTTTCGTAGTGCTGGTCCACGCCAATATGTGTCCGGTGCATGATCTCTACGATTTCCCGATCAATTCCCCTTGGAACAACACCCAGCTTTTTCCAAAGCTCATAACGGGCTGCGGGTGCCCTCTTTACCGTACAGACCTCTCCTGACTGCTGGCCCCACTGTGCCAAGGCATTTTCACCCACTTCAACAGCAATCTCATCTATATCCCGGTCAAGGATCTCACCGTCTTTTCCTTCCACAGTGATATCCACTCCAAAATCAGGTGCTATCTCAAGTAGCTTCTTCGTGTCCTTTATGCGATAGTCATCTGTCTCTTTCCTGGCCGCCGCCAGGAATGTCTCTGCAACGCCCCTTCCGTGGTCCGAATGCGCGGCCGCCCCGCCTGCCACCATCCTTGCAAAGTTTCTTGCGGCAATGGTTTGGGCCGTTGCGCCGCACAGGCCTTTGCGGGTATCCTCGCCTTCTATACCACCCTTTGGTAGCGGCAACCTGCATGGCCCCTGCGAGCAATTCTTGCAACAGGTCCCCTGTGCACCAATATTGCACGCCTTCATGGTCTGGGCCCTGTCAAAGATGGTCTCTACCTCCAGCTCCCTGGACCTCACAATCATCTGCTGGCTTGCAACATCTAACGCCAGATCTTCAGGCCTGGGCGGCTGTTTTACCTTCTTCACAACAACTTTTTTGACTTCTTCCGTAGCCATTCTGAGGTTCCTCCTCTATTCTCTTTAGGTTTACATTTTCAATCATACACGCTTGTGTATACGGTTAACCTTATCCATCAACCTGTCTACCAGGTTAAGCTGCTTTTCAGCTGCCGTCCTGACAACCTTTTTTCCCTTACGGGTCTTCACTTTTGCTTCTTGCCCTGTCATTTTATGACTCCTTCTTTTTGCCTCTTCTAATCCGTTATCATATACGTTTATGTATACGGCCCAGATTCCGAGTCAGTGTTTCCACCAGGCTAAGCTGCTTCTCAGCCGGTGTCTTGGGAATCTCTTCCCCTTCAGCCGCCGCCATCTCGGCTTCATGCTTTTCCCTCTCCAGGGCCCTTTTGTATCTCAGGGCCTGTAGTTCTTCTTTTTCCTTCGTCTTTGCCTCTGCCTTAGCCTTTGCCTCGTCCTCGGCTTTGGCCATTGCCTCTGCTACGGCCTTGGCCTTTGCCTCTTCTTCGGCCTTGGCTTTAGCTTCTTCCTCTGCCTTGGCTTTAGTCTCCGCCTCCTCCTTCGCCTTTACCTCGGCCTCTGCCTTGGCTTTAGCTTCTGCCTCTGCCTTTGCCTTCACAGCGGCCTCATCCTCGGCCTTAGGTTTTTCCTTTGCCTTAGGCTTCATTTCAACGACTTTCTTTTCCGGCTTTGGAGCGGGTTTTTCCTCTTTCTTTTTAGGCTCCACAGCGGGCTTGTCCTTCTTTTCAGGTTTTGCCGCCTTTGGTTTCGGGGCGGCTTCCGGTTCACCAAAGTCCAGATTCGGCTCAGGTGAAATGGAAATAAGATCAGCCTCTTGAGCGTCTAAATTCTTGGAGATCTCTTTCACATCGCTTGCTATGCCACCGTTGATCATCAGATCAATAAATGCACGTGTCAAGCGCACGGTTTCAGGATGCCTCAGAATGACCACATCGGATCCACCCATGAGATAACATACAGCCGCGACCGCTTCCATAAGAATGGGCCGTTTTTCGGGATCACCCAGGGTTGGCGCTTCCTCAATGCCCAGACCGGCTTCCTTGCACTTCCAGACCTCGTTTCCTATATTGTTGATCATGGGTACCTGGAGCTTCTCATCTTCCTGTGTCAGGGCGGCCATGCTGATCCGTTCCATAACGGAATAACTGTATTCCATGCCATAGCCAAGACCCCCTGTCGTGGGGTCTACTATTATTTTTTCGCCCTGGACGCCGAGGTTACCAAGTAAGATGTTTAGCTGTTTTGCCAGGTTCACGTCAATAGGTGAAGATGAGACAATAGCATGACCATAACCCAGCGCGCTGGCACCCACGCCCTTGTGGTTTGCCTCTTCAACCGGACCTAAGGCAAGGTTTTTCCCTTCACACTTCTCTGATATGGCCTTAAGAACCTCTTCATCTTTCTGGTTGTTTGCCGTGCCCCACAAAACAAGTGGTACATCAATAGCGTCCGAAACCTTTTTTGTCACTTCTGCGGCTTCATCCGCACCCCTGTCCATTCCATTGGGATCAGTGCTTTTAAGCTGGAGAACGATCATGTCTGCGCCGTATTCATCGACACATTTCTTGGCCCAGGCATCTGGTGATGAAATGACATCCTTAAACGGCTCAATAGCCGCTGCAGGCCATTCCTCTGAAGGATCATAGTCCCACACCTCCATCGCAATCTTTGGAGGATTTGGTATCTCTCCTTCAAATAGATGAAATGGGTATGAATCCTCTCCTCCCAGCTTTACAGCACCACTACCCGTTCCAATAGCTGTTTCCCCTATTTTTCCGGAATAGGGCTGTTTGGGAATATCAAAAGCCAATTTTTTTACCTCCTTCTTGGATTTGTTATTTAAAATCTATTTGTGAAAAAATTGCAAAATCAGAAAAAAAAATAATTCTCAACTCAGAATTGATGATTCCGTAAAAAGTCTATCCACCTGTCATTGCGAGGAGCGTAGCGACGAAGCAATCTCCTGATTTCAACCAGTTAC
>JAIWFS010000075.1:0-5900 GCA_048631505.1 archaeon
CTGCTCAGGTATTTAGGTTGAAGGCTGAAGGCTGAAGGCTGAAGGCTGAAGTATATCAATCATCTCGTAACGCTCGAATGCCCTAAGTTTTGTTCCTAAAAGCCTTCCACCTTCAGTCTATCAACCTTCAGCCTTCCACCTTTGTCATATTTTCACCTTGGCGTGACAGGCCTTTAAGAGGCCGGCATAATTCTGGTAAAAAACCTCCTCTTCCAGTTGTGTAGGGATAACCGCATTTGTAAGAGTATAGTAGTCAAGATCGTGAATAATGATTTGATCTTTTACTGATTCGTACAAATGAGTTCCGGGCAAAGGCGTCAGCACTGTTAGTATCGGCAAGTCAATGGCGTTATCCTCAATATATCTTGCGAGTGTTTCAAATTGGGTCTCTTTATAATCCGGGGAAACGATGAAGTCACCTACAATGGTGATGCCGATATCGTGCAATATTCGGATAGCTTCCGAGTTAGTTGCGACGTTGTTGGCCTTTTTCATTTTCTGAAGGCCTTCATTGCTGATTTCTTCAAAGCCAATAATCACTGACCGCAGTCCTGCTTTTTTCCACTGCAACAGCAGGTCGGAATGACGCACTACAGTATCAGACCGTATATCCGCCAGGAAGTGTTTTTTTATCCCGGCTTCCTGAATACCTTCGCACAGTCTGCGTGCGTGATCGGGATTGCCAAAGGTATTGGCATCGACCAGACGGATAACAGGAATGTCCTCAAGCAACCGGATGTCGCGCAAGATGCTTTTGATTTTGTGGGTGAGATAGCGCCCTCCTGCCTGGCCGGCAATGCAACAAAATGAACAGTTGTACGGGCAGCCGAAAGCCGTGGCTACAAAACCGACTCTGAGATTCAGAGATGACAGTGTATAGCTCTCACGGTATTGCCTTACAAGATCGTAACAAGGAGATTTTTCATCCACCAGGTCAAGGGCAGAGTATCTTCGAGGAATATATGAGAGACGACTTCCCGGATCGGTCTTGGCAACGCCGGCAATGGTCCTTGTCTCGCCTCCCGACTCAATGGTTGACACAAGTTCTCTCAGGCTCGCCTTTCCCAAACCTATGACAATATAGTCAATGTCTTGTTGATTAAAGAACTCAGGGTCATTGCTGGCATGCATACCCCCTACGACCACGATTGCACCGCAAACCTCCTTGATCTCCGATGCGAGCATGAGCATGGTGTTGGCTTCACAGGTCACTCCGGTAATTCCGGCAATATCAGGCCTGAACTCAGAGAGAACACCTTGCAGCGTGGAAGGTTCTGCCTTGAGATCGACAATACGGACCTCGTGTGTTTCGAGGTTACCTGCCAGGACCTCGAGAGCAAGGGGTTCCCCGCGGAATATCTGCTTCAGGGAATCGATTCCGTACTGCTCTTCCGGAATACTGCGACCGCAATTAGGAGGGTTGACAAGGAGAATCTTCAAGAAAACCAACACATAGGATCTTCGGCCAGATAATCGCCGGTGATCTGATAGGCATTTCCCCGGCAACCGTAACATCTATACTTCAGCTCACATCGGCCGCAACGCCCCTTTATCAATTTCCGTATGTTTCTGAGTTCTTGGATAACCGGGCTCTTGTTTAAGATATGCTCCAGTGTATCTTCACGGACATTTCCAACAGACAGGTTTACTCCAGGGCAGGGATGGATGTCTCCATTGGCGATCACAGTGCATGAGTACTCATGCCTGGCGCAGTGAGAGGCTGCCAATGGTGGATGGGGAATCCACTTGTTGCCGAACTCCTCGGCATCAATCCTTGCAAGGGTCTCAAACAGGGTCCTGGTTTTTTGAATCGATACCTCCAGGTCAGGATGCTCTTTTGCCCTGCCCTGCCAGGTCATGATCTCTACATAGGGGATGATTCCCTGTTTCCTGGCCCATTGCCACAATTGGGGAAGTTCTTCATAGTTCTGACGGCATATGACGGTTTCAACTCCAAGTATGTGTTCCTCATCCGGGTAACCAACAGCCTTTAAGGCTTCAAGGCCTCGCTCTATGGCCTGAAATGTCCCGGGATATCCGGCCAGGAAGTCCTGGATATCAGGGCGTCTGCTGTTCATCTTTACAACCACGGCAACACCCCTGTCATAAAGGGCCCTGGCCTTGGACGGCGTTATCAGCGTCCCGCTGGTAAAGAGGTCTGCTTTTACGCCTTTGGACAGTATGTAATCTATGACATCTATCAGATAGGGATAGAGCAAGGGCTCGCCGCCGCCCAGTATGATTATCTTGCGTGCCCCAAGGGCTACGGCCTGGTCCACTACGTCCAGTATTTCAGGTAGTGAAAGTTCGTTTTCCATAGGTAAGCCGGATGACGCATAACAGTATATACAGCGCAGATTGCACGCCCTCGACAGCTCAAGCTCCAGGGACAGGAGTCCCCTTCTGGCACGGGCCTCGGCAATCTCTTCTTGAGAAAACTCTAGTCCCCAATGTTTTTCAAAAAAGCTCATGGTTTATTATTATCCCTAAAGTCAAAAAAACGTTTCAGCTTTCGTCCGCCTGCCTTTTCCATAGTGCTTAGCACTTCTTGCCTGGGCCTTACTATTACCTCAGGACGGACCCTGAGGCGAGCCTGGAGGAATTCGGCCACCATGTCTGCATCAATATCTGATGCGTCTGTGCCTGCAACCACCCTTATTTCATCTGAAAGATCATACGAAGACCTCACCTCCACATAGGCCTCTTCCACATATTTGAGCCCTCTGAGTGCCTGGAAGATCATCTCCGGATAGATAGTCGTCCCATGAAACTTGAGGCGTTGAGCAAGCCTTCCTTCTATAGGACCCAGACGAGTTGTACGCCAACCGCATGGGCATGGGTCTGTATGAAGCCGGGCCACATCTCCGGTACGAAAACGTATAAGAGGAAAGCCCTCCACGCCCAGCGGGGTGACCACAACTTCACCGGCTTTGCCTGTTGGCAGAACATTTCCATCTTCATCCACGATCTCAACCAGGGCAAGCTCCGGATGGATATGCCCACCGCAAGAGGCATGACACTCGCAAAAGCAGGTCTCCAGCTCTGTTGCAGCGTACGAAGAATAGACGTGCGCTCCCCAGGCCTCTTCCAGATCTTTACCAAGAGGGATCAAGGAATGATCCGGCCCCCGGACCGGTTCACCAATTGTGACAAGAGATTGCACCCCGGAGCTGTTGGGAGAATACCCCTGGGCCTTTCCCCACTGCGCCAACTTTAACAGGAACGTAGGCACGCCCACGATTCCATCAGGTTTGAGCCGGCGTATCAGTTCCCATTGTCTGGCGGACTGGCCGGGTCCGCTCCGGATGGCAGTGGCACCAAGCTGGACAAGACCGGAAAAATAGGCCAGCCCGGCGATAAAACACCGGTCCAGGGTCACACAGATAAGATAACGGTCTCCAGGCCGGACCCCCGTGCCCCAGAAGGCCATGAGTTCGTTAAAGGCAAGCCGCTCAAGGTCGCTCCTGGTGTATGGAACCACTATGGGATTTCCTGTTGTCCCTGAAGTCAGCGACAGGTCGGCTATTGATGCGGCTTCAACTGCCTGAAAGGCTGCCGGGTCCGTTTCTAACGCGCTGCGGCTGGTAAACGGCAAGGACCTGAGATCTTCCAGGGTAATTATGTCTTCAAAGCTGCACCCCTGCGTTTTCAGGAGTTCCTTATAATAAGGGGCTTGACTGGCTTGCTGAACCTGGCTTCGCAAAAGCCCTGCCTGGAAATTTTCTATTTTTTCCGGGTCTGCGCCCCGCCATTCCAAAGCAGTCTTCAAAGAATAGCGGCTTTGCGTCAAACTACATTTAGTCATTGCCGCGAATAGCCGAAGATGTGATTGGATCGGACATCATGTCAGACTTATAGCCGGTGATTTTGAAGGGATTCACGCCTCGCTTGGCCAACTCGGTCGCTATGGACTCCCTGGCTTGATCCTTCAACGCGCGAATACAGTCCGGATTGTCCCCACGCCCGGATGGTATTATCGGGGGCAGGATGACCATCTTCACCCTGGATGGTGTGAGAAACCTGCTACCCGGTGGCATCAGGTGGTCAGTCCCCAGGATACATACCGGCACTATGGATGTTCCTGTATTACAAGCCAACCGGAAAGCCCCATTTTTAAAACGCGCAAGCCTGCCGTCTCTGGAGCGGTGTCCCTCAGGCCAGAATATGAGAGAACACCCCGATGCCAGCAGTTCCTCTCCCCTGCTTTGGACTACATCCCAGCCGTCATTTGAATTTATGTAACGCGCAAGTCGCATTACCCACTTGTAGACCGGTATTCGAAAGGGCCACGATGTCACAAAGGCGTTTTCAAACGGGAGCATACCAAAAAGGTAAGGGTCTATTGAGGAATTGTGATTGGCCACAAATATGACCGGGGGTTTAATTCCGTTGGAAAAGTCCTCTACGGTCACCGGGGCCATAAAGGGGACAACACGCACCAATGCCCAGCCATAAAGACAAATGCTCTTCCTGATTACTCTGTCCATTGGCTGGTTTGCAAGGACGCTGTATATCAAGAGCAAGGGGAGTATAAAACAGAGACAGAAAACAGTGAAAACAGCAAAGACAGGCCAGATATACAGATTGAGCAACAGCTTTTTAAGGCCCACTCTTTACTCCTTGGCAGCTTGCTGATTACTAAGACGACCAACAAGCTCAAAAAGATCGCCCAGAGTCCTTACAGCCCGAACTGCCTCTTCATCTGTCATCTTCATTCCAAATGCCTTTTCCAGGGCCACTACCATGTCTACCGCATCCAGGCTGTCCAGCCCAAGATCCTCATACAGAGTGGCGTCCGGCTGAAGCAATTCGGGTTCGAGTTCGAACTCCTCTGCCATAATCTGCGTTACCCGCCGGCGGACCTGTTCTTCTGATATCATGCTGTCCACCTCCGCAGCACCATAGCGGCGTTAACACCACCCAGTGCGAAGTTGTTCTTTAGTACTATGTTCATTGGGAGCTTGTCCACAGACTGTACCAGATTGATACCTGAACAATCCGGATCAGGCCTTTCCAGATTAAGGGTCGGCACAACCTCCTGCCGGTCCAACATCTCAAGGAGCACTATTGTCTCAAGTGCCCCGGCAGCACCAAGGGTATGCCCCAGATGCCCTTTGTATGAGCTGACCGGCACATCTTTACCAAATATGCTATGGATTGCAACGGCCTCTGCTATATCTCCAAGCACGGTCCCTGTGGCATGTGCATTTACATAATCAATGTCATCTCCATTCAACCCGGCCTCGGCCAAGGCATTATGCATTGTCTTGGCCATAGAGTCCTCATGCGGATTGGCAATGCTCCTGCTGTCATTTACATGGCCAAACCCCAGGATCTCACAATAGATCTTTGCATTACGCCTCAAAGCAGAGTCCAGGCTTTCCAGGACCAGGATACCACCACCTTCACCACAAACGACTCCGTCCCTGTTCAGGTCAAATGGCCTGGGAGTGGTCAAAGGGAGATCATGACTTCGTGAGGCCGCTTTTATCACGTCGAACACCATTGTGACCGTGGGATGGACCTCGTCAGCTCCACCACACAGCATCGCCTCTTGCCGGCCGGAGCGAATCAACATATAACCAAGGCCCAGGGCCTGTGCTGATGAGGTGCACGCACTTGTGGGCGCCCACTGTTCGCCGGTTATTCCAAGGGCAAGGCAGACATTGGCTGCGCAGCAATGCCCCATAATCTTAAAAAACATCCCGGAGCGGACCTGTTCAACACTCTCTTCGGGTAAGAACTGCCTGTACAATGCCTCGTATATCGTGGGACTCCCGGTAGTGGACCCGATTGCCGTCCCTACCCTTCCTGATGTTAGAAAGTCCGGCTCAAGTCCGGAATCCGTGACTGCCTCTTTGGCGGCCAGGGTGGCATAAATGGCCATTGGCCCCATAGTT
>JAIWFS010000076.1:0-5817 GCA_048631505.1 archaeon
GATCTTTATGAGACTGGAAAATCCCTAATTGTTCACCGCCCGTTCGCTTCGCTCTCTTGAGACGCAAAGAACGCGGAGTTAAATTAGTTTGTGTTTTCCGCTATTTTCTTTTCTGCCCTCTTCCGCATAGCGAGAATCTTTGATCAGCAGAAAAGAAAATGTCTTTAATCTGCGGCCTTAGCGTCTCTGCGGTGAACTATTACAAAAATCCTTTCTGACCACCGCTTGATAAACCATATTCACGAGAGTGTATATATCGAATATTGGCAGCCCTGTTTCTTTCTGAATGGCGGCTGCATAGGGCGGCATATTGGTGCATTCCAGTACAATGGCGCCCACATCCGGATAGTTTAATATCATCCTTTTTGCAACTTTGACCAACTCATCTCTTGATTTCTCAACATCCAGTTCTATCTCATCATCAAGAATAACCCGCGTAAATTCTTCTTCACCTTCAGTGCCCACTATAATATGAGGCACCTTATCAACGCCCACGGCTGAAAGATGCTTTTCGGTCAATGATTTGGAGTATATTGTAATAATTCCAACCTGTTGAGTTTGCTTCAACATCGAATACACCAGAGGGACCTGCATAAGACTGGAAGTGAATACCGGCACATTCACGGCAGAAGCCATCTGCTGCTGAAACATGGCCAAAAAACCGCAACCCGTCGTGATAGCCTGCACACCTTCTCTTTCCAGTTCCTGTGCCCCTTTTATGAAATAATCCAGTAGCCGCCTATCGCCTTTTCTCACAACAATATCCGGCGTGGCCTTTTCAATAACCTTATAAAGGACTGGAAAGTCCCAGGTGGTCGCATTTCCTATATCACCCGGTATTCTTGGAAATTGTGATTCCAGCATCAGAATGCCAATGGAATGACCAAATAAATTCTTACCCCCCACTGCTTTTTCCAATTGTGACCTCCTTGCGTTTATATTTTTCCTTACCAGATTCCGGCAATGTTGTCACTTTTCTTCTTTACAATTCCCTTATCTTTACCCCCCTACCCTCCTTTTAGAAAGCGGAAAATGAGTCTTCCCCCTTTTGCAAAGGGGGATTTTAGCGAAGCCCTGCACAAAGGACCAGGGTATTGACAATATCTTAGATATAATATAAAAAAATGTCAGTTAAATGGCGACAGCCGATGTTGCCGAATGGGGGGTGACGTTCCATCAGGGAATTAGCACTGAGTATGAAATTTAACTTTAAAAGGAGGTATTGTTATGCGTCACAGATGGTTAAGTTTTATGGTTATTTTTGCGATGGTTCTATTCATGGTTGGCACAGTACAGGCAGGAGACAAACAGGTTACGCTTGTCTGGACTGCAGGCGGCGCAGGCGGAGGCTGGTACGGCATGGCCGGCGGTATTGCTGCAATCGTTAATCAAGCTGATCCCAGTATTATAATCAAGGTGGTGCCCGGTGGCGGCGTCAAGAATCCAGCCGTTATCGCCAACAAGAGTGTGGAAATGGGCTGGGGTTTACCCTTTATGAACGCGGCCGCTTACAAAGGCATGAAACCATTTGATTCACCACTCACCGACCTGAGGGCGCTGGCCGGAGGTATGAGCATGAATTATTTTCATCTCTACCTCGGAGCCAAATCTCCTATCACGTCAATGGATGAGATATTCGGCCAGAAAAAAAAGGTCCGATTTGCCATCTCTCAAGCAGGCAGTTCGGATACATGGGTCTTACAGCGGGTCCTTGAGTCTTATAAAACCAGCATCCCTGATTTAAAAAAGGCCGGTTTTCACTTTGCCAGGGGCAATTACTCCTTCCAGGCCAACCAGTTCAAGGATAAGAACGTGGATGGTGTGTTCACCTTCCTGGCCCTTCCGGGCGCCGCAGTAACTGAAGCATCTGTGGGCCGTAAGCTTAAACTGATTGATTTCTCCGAATCCGCTCTAAAATACTTAGAACAGTATGGCATTGTACCCGGTAAGATCCCTGTCGGAACCTATGCTAAGGCGGCAAATACCAACGATGTACTCACCGCACGCTCCGGTAGTGCTATTACGGTTCACAAAGATATGTCCGACGATCTGGCCTATCGTCTGACCAAGATATTCAACGAAAACCTGGATAAGGTCCACAGGATCCACGCCAGCCTTAAGACTTACACTGTTAAAGACGGGCCAACCGGCTGCGGCGTGCCTCTGCATCCGGGCGCCATCAAATACTATAAGGAAAAAGGCGTTCTATAACAGCAAATCCGGCCGGAGGCCAAGCCTCCGGCCTGCCTTTCACTCCCCGGTGAATCCTTATCTTTGTCTTAATTACCCCCCATAGGGGGACATTTCTGTATTTCATCCGTTCTCCGGAGCAGTAGAGAAGAGGTTACCCTGAATGCGATCCATGAACAAATGGTGGATGTCTCTTATTTATGCGACTGCAATCGTTGCCGGGTTGTTCCATTATTACACATCCGGTTTTGGATCGCCCGAGCCCAGGATATTCCGGGGCCTCCACCTGTGCATGCTCCTTCCAATCATTTTTTTGCTCTACCCGGCCACGTCCCGTTCGCCCAAAAACCGGCCCAGTGTGCCCGACATACTGTCCGCGGTCCTCTGCATAGTAGCCACCCTTTACACTGTTTTCAACGCCGACAGGCTCAATGAGAGGTTCATCGGATTCCATAAGGTCCGGCCAGAGGAGGTTATACTGGGTGGTCTGCTGGCACTTGCCGTGATAGAGTCATGCCGGCGGGCCCTGTCCAAGTGGTTCGCGGTCACGGTAGGCATAGTACTGGTCTACCTGATGACCTGTCAATTCTGGACTGGGATGTTTCATTTCAAGGCCTTTTCCCTCGATCGGGCAGTGGAGATAATGTATCTTCCAAACGACGACGGTATCTTCGGTTTCCTGACCGGGATATCCGCAGAAATACTCTATATCTATATACTCTTCGCTGGAGTCTTGACCGCCACCGGGGCCGGAAATTTTTTGATCGATTTTTCAACCTGGGCGGCTGGCTGGGCCCGAGGTGGTTCGGCCAAGATATCGGTCGTCTCCTCGGCTCTATACGGCACGGTCTCTGGTTCAACAGTAGCCAATGTATACGCCACCGGGGCATTTACCATTCCAATGATGAAACGGAGCGGTTACTCTCCCAAGCAGGCAGCGGCCGTGGAGGCCATCTCCGGTGTGGGCGGGCAGATCATGCCGCCAATCATGGGAGCCGGGTCCTTTATCATGTCAGAGGTAACCGGCGTACCTTACTTTACAATCATCAAGGTAGCGGTCATCCCTGCCATCCTTTACTACCTGGGCGTAATGTCCATGGTCCATTTCATCGCCATCAGGCGTGGCATCCGACCCCTGAAGAGATCGGAACTACCCCAGGTCAGATCACTAATTCGCCATGCCTACTTTATCCTGCCGTTCATATTTATTGTCGGGCTATTAGCCTCCGGCTATTCTCCATCAAAGGCGGCCTTTCATACCATCTGGATCACGCTGCTATTGAGCTTCCTGGACAGGAAAACCTGGCTAAGCCCTAAAAAAATATTGCAAATATTCTACCAGGCCCTGGTCAACTGTGCCCTCATCGCTGCTGTTTTGGCCGGAGCCGGAATGATAGTCAGTGTATTAACCCGCACAGGCGTGGCCCTGTCCTTTGGCTCCATTCTGGTCTCGGCTTCCCAGAATATTCTGCTTCTGGCAATGTTCCTTGTCTTCATTATCGTCAGCATACTGGGAACCGGCATTCCAACCACAGCCGCCTATATCGTAGGGGTTACCATCGGAGCACAGGCACTTGGAAATTTCGGTGTAGAGGTCCTGGCAGCCCACCTGTTCGTGTTTTATTATGCTGTCCTGGCCGACTTGACCCCACCGGACGCTGTCACATCCTTTGCCGCTGCCAACCTGGCAGGATCCGAACCCATGGCCACCGGCATAGAAGGCTTCCGTCTGGGAATAGCCGGCTTCCTGGTGCCCTTTGCCTTCATCTATCAACCGGCCCTCCTGCTTCAGGGAAGCTCGTTGCAGATTGCATTCTGCTTTATTCTAACCGCCTTTGGTGTCATCTGTCTTGCCAGTGGAGTGATCGGGCAATTGTTTAGCCCCCTAAACGCACTCCAGCGAACCTTTTTAATAGCCGCAGCCGGTCTGCTGGTTTTTCCTTCGCAGCAATTGACAATTCTCGGGCTGATCCTTGCCGGCATATCCTTTGTCTGGTCGTTTAAAAACCGCGATATCAAATCCCATGGCCCGGAAATCATTAGGGAGTGATCAGCAGTTATGGTCCTTTCACAAGCAATGAGATTAATTCGCCTTACCGTGGCCATGGGGATCTCTTTCCAAACGGTCAGGCGACGGCAGCAAGAATTTGCAAGAAGCGCAAGACTCAGCTATTTATAGATTCGTACGACTGAGATGTCTCAATTAATTTGAATACATTTATGACAAAGTCCGTTGACTCGGTAAGGTCTGTCCGCAACCATCGACAGACCTCTTCAGGGTTACGTTTTCTCATCGCCTCCAACATTCTCCGGTGATAATTTATTCCGGTCAGAGGGTCGCTTAATTCTGTTTGCCTAAACATGATGTGGTAGTAAGGGCTTACTTGGTTCCAAAGATTTTCGATCATGGTTAACAGAATTGGCATCTGAGATTCACGGTAGATTGTGAAATGGAACTCCTTGTTAACACGTAGCAATTCGTCAGCGTCATTGTTCCGGCGAGCCGATAGGTACTGCTTATTGAGGAGTTCCAACGAGCGTAGAGTGTCTTCACTACGCCGTACGGCTGCCTTCTTCGCGGCCGGTAGCTCGACCATTAATCTGACTTCGAGTATTTCCCGTAGTTTCTCCACTGATAACTGATTGACGACGATACCTTTCTTCGGCTTGATAGTAATAAGATTTCGAGCCTCCAGCCTGCCGAGGGCCTCACGGACAGGTATTCGGCTGACACCCATCTGCCTGGCCAATTCCTCTGTAATCAATTGTTCCCCCGGTCTTATATGTCCAGAAACAATGACTTGCTCCAACTTTTTATAGACCAATTCTTGAACAGTTGGCGCTTTAATTGTGTGGAGACGGTACGTTGAATCTTCTTCTGGGAGTATTTTTTGCCCCTGTTCCTCTTCTTTAAGAGACGGTGTTCCATGCTGGTCTGCCCAGGTCTTTCGTAAGCTCAACAGGCCGCTCATACCGCTTATGCCAGCCCTATCGAACCACCCCCGAACCATCCGCGAGGCGCTTGATCTCGAAAGCGGGCCAGAGCCCTTTCTTGACTTAAATAAATAGTCGTCTAATGCTGGCCTTGCCTCCGATAGATACCTCCCAAACGTCTGAAATAGTCTGTGACTCATGCTGACAGAACTACGTGGGTCCGATTTTCTTTGTGGGAAGGGAAGTTTTTCCCCGACTTCTAACCCGTGCAGATCTTTTATCTTAAGCCTTAGCAGTTGTTTTGCTGGCATGCCTGTCTCTATGGCCAAATCGAAAAGGAGCAGGTCTCTCGGCCTGGAATTTAAGAGCGTTCTTAATCGTTCGATGTCCCGGGGGTCGCTGATTGATTTAACAGAATGAGCTTTCTTCAAGGAGGAGTTCCTATTTCGCATTGTTACACCTCTTAATAATTATAGAATAACACTACATAAAATTTCATTGAAAGTCAATTAAATGTGATTGAATAAATAAATGATGACATAATAATAAGCGTTATTAAACAACTCATCCCATTGTCAGGATTAAAGGCATACACTAAAGATGGGGCAGGTAATGAGTCTGAACCATTTCAACTATTTGATATATAATGATATATTATGATAGAGTTCAAAAAGTGAACCAGATAAAAAATAT
>JAIWFS010000077.1:0-5770 GCA_048631505.1 archaeon
CGGGTGGTAATTCTGGGCAAACGCATTGTCCATGCCTACTGGAAGGAATCAGCTCCGGGGGAATTCCGCACCAATGTGGCCAAGGGAGGGAGGATTACATTTGATCCTGTCCCTGAAGATATCCTGAACCTTGCACTGGATGTTGCTATCCGGTGCAGTTTCGATTTTGTAGGGCTTGACATGTGTGAACATCAGGGAAAAGTTCTTATCCTCGAGGCGAATATGAATTTCGGTACCCAGGGGTTCAAGGAGGCAGGCATAAACTACAGGGAGTTACTCTGCAATATGGTGACATCCGGTGAGATATAGTCTTTTGATGAAATCTAGGAATTCCGAATTTGAGGAATTATAATCAATTCAATCAATCAACAATCAACAATCTGCCCTGTGGAATGCGTAGCATATTCCTCCGGGGTGGAAAAAAATCAGAAATAATTCCTAATGATATATTGACATATGAGGTTTAGTGTATCTAGAATAGAACCAGATCCATTTTTTCATCACTCAGCCCCCATGCCCGCATGTGGGCACAACGAAGCATGAAAGCCTGAGACTTTCATCTATGGAGAGGAGGTAGTATGATAAAGTACTTGCGGATTGGTCTAATTTTATTGTGTTCGGTGTCTCTCGTTTCCGGGTGCGCAAACATGACAGCCCGCCAGAAAGGATTTATGACGGGAGCCGCCATAGGGGCCGCAGTTTGCGGCGGAACCGCAGCTGCCATTGGACACGAGAACGACAGCAATCCTGATAAAGCAGCGTTAATTAGTGGGATTGCTGGCGCACTTGTGGGCGGAACAATCGGCGCGATATTGGCTAAAGAGGATGTTGTAGTTCCCCCAGAGCCGGTGGTTGAGCCTATACCTGAGCCGGAACCCGAGCCCGCTGTTGTAGAAGAGGTTAAAGAAGAGGTTGTCGTGGTCGAGGTTCGAGAAAAAATAGTTTTACGTGGAATCAACTTCGACTTTGACAAATCCAATATCAAGCCCGAATTTATGCCGGTCCTTGATGAAGCAGTTGAGATATTAAAAGAAAATCCTGATATAAAAGTAATTATTGAGGGGCATACCGATTGGACAGGGCCGGAGAAATATAACCAGGGTCTGTCTGAGCGAAGAGCAGCCTCTGTATGTAGCTATCTGGTCGAGAAGGGAATCGCTCAAAACAGTCTGGAGACTGTAGGTTACGGCGAGGCCGACCCAATAGCTGACAATCATACACGGGAAGGCCGAAGTATGAACCGCCGTGTGGTGTTCAAAATACTGGACTAGGTATTTATATCCGTGGGAAATCGACATCCACGTTACCTTATTTTGCTCTCAGCGGTACTGGCCCTGACTCTGTCAGGGCCTTCTACCGCCGTAGCGGATCCTGGGAAACCAGCGGCTCAAAAGAGTTTTGAGCAGTTCGTCAATGTCTGGATGTCCAAACTAGACAGGATTGGCAAAATGAACATTCGAGGCCTTGATATTATTCCACGTGATCAAGGCTTTGTTGGTCGATACGTGTGCTACGGGCCGGAGTGTGAGTTTTCCATCAAAGAGACAGGCTCTCCTGAGACCCCCTTTGTCGGAATCCTGCGTTACTCGGAAAAGCATTTTTTAAAAAAAGGTGAAAGCCGGCAGAAGACCTTTCAAAGTCCCGGGATGTTGACTAAAAAGATTCGTGTTACCGAGATCTTCCGTTTTACCCGCGGCAAGTGGGTGTATTGAGAAAATCCCTAATTATCAGTATCAAGTTTATATGAAAGTCTCAGACTTTCAGCAGATCCTTGGAAGCGGCTCGCCGCTCAGGGGCTCCACCAGTCTTGCCCCTCCAACCGCGGTCTTGAGCACAACCCTTCCTGCCGGACCTTTGGTAACCATGCCGATAATGGCGGCATCCTTACCTTCCGGCTGTGAGCGCATTATATCAAGGGCTCGCTTTGACCTGTCCGGCGCTACAAAGGCCAGGCACTTTCCCTCACTGGCAAGATAAAGCGGATCCAGACCTAAAATCTCGCACGCAGCTTCTACTTCCGGCCTGATGGGTATGCTGGATTCCTCTATTTCCATCCCGACTTCTGCTGTTTTGGCGATTTCGCTTAGGGCCGTGGCCATTCCTCCCCGGGTAGGGTCCCTCAAAGTATGGATGGCTCCTGGTAACGCCTCAACAAGAGTCTGAACAAACCTGTGGAGGGCCATTGTATCGCTCTTAAGATCCCCCTTGATGGAGATCCCTGCCCGGCGGGTCAGGATAGTCACACCATGGTCTGCAATCGTGCCTGAAAGCAGTATGATATCTCCGGGTCTTGCCTCACTGGCAGATATGGATACTCTATCAGACACTGTCCCAATGCCCGAAGTATTGATAAATACTTTGTCCCCCTTGCCCTTGGGAACTACTTTCGTATCCCCTGTAACAATTGGTACTCCCGCTTTCTCCGTGGATTCCTTTATGGAAATAACAATAAGCTCCAGATCGGCCAGGCTTAGACCCTCCTCCAGGATCATGCCGAGGCTCAGGCACAGAGGCCGCGCTCCTCGCATTGCAAGGTCGTTTATAGTGCCGTGCACTGCAAGTGAGCCTATGTCTCCGCCGGGAAAGAAAACAGGATCTACTACGAAACTATCAGTAGTAAAGGCAAGACGGCCCACCCCGGTCTCCATAACTGCACTGTCTTCCAGGACAGAAAGCACTGAATTTTCCAAGTGCTTCAGGAAAAGCCCGCTAATAAGCTCCTGGCTGGCAAGACCGCCGCTTCCATGGTCCAGGAGTATGGTCTTATTCTTCAATTTCCCTCATCTTCCATAGCGATAATACGCAGCACAGGTCCCTTCTGTCGAAACCATGCACGGGCCTACAGGTTCCAAAGGAGTACACTCTTTGGCAAACAGGGGGCAGTCCGGAGGCAGGCACTGCCCAATCAGGATCTCTCCGCAGCGGCAACCCTTGGGCTCCGGGGCCTTGGGAATTTTAATATCCAGGCGTTCCAGAGCATTAAATTCCGAAAATTCAGGCCTTAGAGCAAGACCGCTCCCTGGAATAATCCCCATGCCCCGCCATTCTGCATCAACCGGCTCAAAGACCTTGGAGATCAAACCCTGTGCACGGACATTTCCCTCCCACGAAACAGCCCGGGGATAAGCGTTCTCAACCTCGGCCCTACCCTCTCCGGCCTGTCTTGTCAGTAATATCAGGGCCTGAAGAATGTCAATAGGCTCAAAGCCTGCAATTACACAGGACAGGTTATATCGCTCCGCCAAGGGTTTATAGGCCCTTGCCCCTATGATCGTGCTCACGTGTCCGGGACACAACAGGCCCTGTATTTGCAGTCCCTGGTATGACATCAGGGCATCAAGGGCCGGTGGCATGACTTTGTGAGCGGAAAAGACAGTAAAATTTTTTCGCTTTCTGCGTCTTGCTTCTAAAATGGTGGCAGCCACGCCTGGGACTGTGGTCTCAAACCCGATGGCCGGAAACACAACCAGGTCTTTTGGACGCTGCTCTGCCAGATCCAGGGCATCCATAGGGGAATAGACCACCTCAACTCTTGCACCCTGGGACCTTGCATGTGCAAGGGAACCACTTGTTCCGGGCACACGGACCATATCCCCAAAGGTGGCTATGGTGACCCGGGGTATGAGTGCGACCTTGATAAATGCGTCAATATATCCTGCTGAGGTCACACATACAGGACAACCGGGTCCGGATATAAGATGAAGATCTTCCGGAAGGATTGAACGCAGGCCATGACGAAATATCGCCATTGTATGCGTGCCGCAGACCTCCATAAACCGGACAGGTCCATCTACCAGCTGCTCAAGTTCTGTTGCAAGGGAACTCGCAAGACCTTTGTCCCTGAATTCGTGAATGTGCTTCACCGTTTACCTAATTACCCTTCTACCACCTCTCTCAGCAATCTCAGGTTTATCTCTGCCTCTTCTTCGTCCAGGGCGTATATGGCAAAACCAGCATGTACTAATACATAGTCTCCAATATTCGGCCGGCGGTTGACTACATCCAGACGTATCTCCTTCTGTATCCCGCCTGTATCCACAATAGCAACCTGTGGTGCTGACATATCATCAGCACTTCCCTTTATCTTAATGACCCGCATGGGAATGGCCAGGCACATTACTCATTCCTCCAATTACAACTTGCCCCAGGGACAGTCCACCGTCATTTGCAGGGACCTTTTCTCCAGCATAGACATGAAGGCCTTCACGGCCAAGGAGATCCATTAGACCTTCCAGCAAGAGTGCATTTCGCATACAGCCTCCGCCAAGCACTATGGTCTTTATACCAGTGTTATCGGACAGCCTTTTCAGGAGCTGAACGATAGACCCAACAAGCCAGGTGTGAAAACTCATGGCAATGACCTCCCTTGGCACCTGGTCCCTGAGGTCCTTGATAATTGCTTCAATCAATCCCTGGTGCTTTATGGTCCAGATGCCCTTTTTATCTTGAATCATCAGGGGGTATCCCTCCTTTTGGGAAACAAGAAACCGCGAAAAAGGCATTCCATCAAAAGCCTTCCAGGCAAGGGACTCCAGCTCCATGGCTGCCTGGGCCTCGTAGTCTGTTTCAAACCTCAGACCAAGGATTGCCGCAATGCCGTCAAAGAGCCGGCCGCAACTCGAGGTGGCAGGAGAATTAAATCCCTTGGACATCATCTGTGCTATTACCTGTCTCTTTTCCTCGGGAATAGTGTAAAAAGCAGCAGGCAGAATGGGATGTTTGAGGCCTTCAGGCCCGAATGTCGCCCAAAGGATTGATAACCCCATGCGCCAGGGTTCTCTTGCTGCCGCATCTCCTCCGGGAAGAGGCACATATTCGAGACAGCCCAGACGCCGGTAGCCTGACCTGCTCGTAAGGAGTATCTCTCCACCCCATATTGTATTATCAGGTCCATAGCCCGTGCCATCCATAATTACAGCCAGCACATTCCCATCAAGTCCGTGCTCTGCCATAACGGATATTGCATGGGCATGATGATGCTGTACTGAAACAATGGGCAATGACAACCCTTTTGCAAACCTGGAACTGAAATAATCAGGATGGAGGTCGCAGACAACTGTCTCAGGTTCTATTTCAAGGACCTTTTTCAGGTGCTCCATGCTCTCTTTGTAGAAGTCCAGACTCTTCGGACTGTCAAGGTCCCCTATGTGCTGGCTTAAAAATGCCTCGTTGCCCCTTGCAAGGCAAAACGTGTTTTTAAGCTCTCCGCCGCAGGCGAGCACTTGAGGCAATTCCCCTGATAGTCTGATCGGCCTTGGCACATATCCCCTTGAGCGACGAATCATCCTTATCCTGCCTGCTACCAACTTGACCACAGAGTCATCATTCCTTGTAACTATCTCCCTGTCATGGAGCAGGAAATAGTCTGCAATGCCTGAAAGACAACGCAGGGCCTCATCGTTTCCTTTACAGATCGGCTCGTCACACAGGTTACCACTGGTCATCACAAGGGCAGAAGGAGTATTCCTGTGGGCAAGCAACAGGTGGTGAAGAGGCGTATAGGGCAGCATCAGCCCAAGGTCTCTGATCCCTGGTGCGAGATTGGACGCGAGGTCTCCATCCTCGTTCTTCCTTAAAAGCACTATGGGCTGCTCTTTGGAAGAGAGAGTCTCAGCCTCTTCTGAACACACGTGGCAAAAACGCCTTGCTGTGTCGACATCCCGCACCATTATAGCCAGGGGCTTTGACTTCCGCTGCTTGCGGGTCCTTAAGAGCGCCACTGCCTTTTCAGACGTGGCATCCACTGCAAGGTGAAATCCTCCAAGGCCTG
>JAIWFS010000078.1:0-5749 GCA_048631505.1 archaeon
TTTTGTGGAGGAAAGTGAAATGAAGGATAGACCGAGTATCACTGTGTGTGCTTCAGGAAATATTGGGAGGTCTGTCGCTGCGGACTGCTCACTTATGGGATGTTCTGTCAAATTGTATGAATTGAAGGAATTTGAAGAGAATATCAAAGGCATACAAACGGCTGGCGGAATTGAAATCTCCGGAGTGACTCAATCCGGAAAAACAGGATTTGCGCCCCTTGACCTGACTACAAGTGATCCCGAGTTGGCCTTCCAAGGCTCTGAAATTATAATGATAACTGCACCTGCCATGGGACATATCCCTTTCTTTGATTCATTCTACAAATACTTAGAAGACGGTCAGTGTGTTCTGGTGAATACCGGTTATTGGGGATCATTGCGCATATATCAAAGAATGAAGGAACTTGGAGTTAGCACCAATGTGATTCTCGCCGAGTCCGCCCTACCCCCGTATCTTAGTCTGGAAGAGCAACCAAACCTTGTTCATTGTTTTAGTATTCAGCCGGAACAATCCATACCAGTGGCTTCATTTCCTGGAAACAGATTTGAACAAGCCTTTGATCGGCTGAAAGAGATTTATCCACAATTCTACAAGGCCTCAAACATTATTGCCACAAACTTAGAGGTGGGTAACCCATCCATCCATCCCCCTTTTACTGTCCCTATATCAGGTCTTGTCTTTGATAAATGTGAAAGTTGCAAGTATTATCGAGAGGTAACTTCTTCAGGTGCAAAAATAGCTTATGCCTTTGATAAAGAAAGAAAAAAAGTGGCTGAGAAACTTGGGATCAGTACTGCGACCATTGATTCATGGGCAGAAATCATGTTCGGCCACGAACAAACGAATATTGAGGATAAACTGAAAGCATCAGTCTTTGCCGAGTTTGATTTTCCCAGTTGGGCGCTGGAAAGGACACTTGACGAGGATATTGAATATAATTATGTGCCTTTGACGGGTCTGGCAGAGGCAGCAAATGTCGAAGTTCCTCATGCAAAGGCAATGGTAACACTGTTCGGGACCATATTTAGAAAAAATTACTGGGAGACCGGAATCACACTGGAAAAACTTGGTCTTCAGGGATTAACAAAAGACGGGTTAATTAAGTTCCTGGAAAACGGGAGTGCTTAGAGAGGGAAAGTTGAGAAGTTGAGTGGTTTTTTAACAACTCAATAATATTAATTTTAGCAAGTATCCATCCAGAAACGAGATAGTTTTCGCAAGGTCAAGGAAGATAAATATGTATTCTATACTAACCCCTGCATGGATAGAGATGGGATCAGGGAGTCTGGCATCTCTCAAGGAGATCATTGCCTCCTATGGAACTGGCAGGGTTCTTATTGTGACGGATAAAGGAATTCGTCAGGCCGGAATCCTGGATCGGGTTGTCAAGGCAACGGGAAAAAACGCCAAGGACCTTGATATATTTGATCGTGTCCTGCCAAATCCGGACATTAGCGCTATGGAGGCATGCGGCCAGGTTGTTGAATCGAACGATTATGCCTTGGTCATCGGACTTGGAGGGGGAAGTCCCATGGACGTGGCAAAGGCCGCCGCTATTCTCCCGGCCAATGGAAGCAAGATTAAACCTCTCTTTGGCCGGGGAATGATCAAAAAACCGGGTGTGCCTCTCTGTCTGATTCCTACTACATCGGGAACGGGATCCGAGGCAACCCAGGCCATTGTGGTGGACGACCCGGAGAGCGGGACGAAGAAGGCCATCTGGGACCGGCATGTGATCCCCCGGGTTGTAATTGTCGACCCCAACTTGACCATTGGGATGCCAGCCAGTCTCACTGCTGACACGGGCCTTGACGCCCTGGTCCATGGTATTGAGGCATACACGGCGCGAACAACGAACCCTGTTGCTCAAGCCTATGCACGAGAATGTATTCAACTAATTGCAAGGCACTTACCCGGGGCTGTAAAGGACGGAAGTAATCTGGAGGCACGGTCAGGCATGTCCCTGGCTGCCACCCTCGGAGGCCTTGCAATCAGTAACGGTGGTCTGGGAGCCATCCACGGATTGGCTTATCCGCTGGATACCGTAAAACATATTCCCCATGGCCGCACTGTAGCCATCATGGCGCCGTGGGTTGTGGATTTTAACCGTGTCGATAATGAGGAGACATACGCCCGGATTGCCCGGTTCCTTGGAGAGGATGTGGACAACCTGGATTCCAGGGCGGCCAGTCAAAAGGCGGTTAGTGGTATTATTAACTTGATGGAATCCGTTGGGGTTTCCCCATATCTCACAGAACACGGCATCCAGTCTACCGAAGTGGATGAGTTGGCAAAGGAAGCATTTCGAGTATCACAGCGTCTTCTTCCGTCAAATCCGCGAAAAATTGCTGAAGAGGATGCGGTGGGCATCTATAGGGCCGCGGCAACACGGTAAGCATAGAAATAAGCCAGACTAAGAGATGGAACGAAATTCAGAACAGATAAAAGAGGTCAGCCAGTACATAGACGCGCACGGTAAAGACGTTGAAAGGTTCCTCAAACGTCTTATCAGTTTTAGGTCAACCAATACAGGCCTTTATGATCAGGGAAAAGAGCACAGGGTACAGAACTGGCTCAAGACCCAATTTCAGGATGCAGGTCTGGACAGAGTTGATCTGTGGAGTGTGGATCCAAAAAAAAATAGACCCAACCTGGTCGGGACCATCAAGGGGAAAGGGTCCGGTAAGGCCCTAATCCTTCAGGCCCACTGCGATGTTGTCCCTGTTCACAAGGAAGACGAAAGACTATGGAGGCACTCGCCCTGGAAGGCTACAAAAGAGAATGGGCTGATATACGGCCGCGGGGCTTCAGATGATAAGGGTGGCTTGACTGCCATTTTCTGGGCGGCAAAGGCAATACGCGCGAGTGGTATCAACCTGTCAGGCGACCTCTATATCCAGTCGGTGATTGGTGAAGAGTCAATGGAAGGGAAGACCATCGGTGCTGCGGCTACGATCCGGAGGGGGTACAGTGCCCCTTTTGCCGTGATTGCCGAACCTACCGGCTGTGAGATACAAACTCAGTCCTTCGGGGTGTTTGTATTCGAACTGTTGATCCAGGGAAAACCGGTTCACGCATGTGCCAGGGACTTTGTCTTGTTCCCGGACCGGTACCAATTGGGTGAATCCCATGAAATTGGTGTGGATGCGATCCTAAAGGGGGCTCAGTTGGTTCAGATCTTAAGGCAACTGGAAGATGAATGGAACACCAGTTGGAAAGACGAAGTCCTGGATCTGGGTGGATATCCCCTGTCAGGGGATCAGGAAAAGGTGCGAATTTTCACCATGAATCCTTCTTTCATAGAGGGGGGAACCTATATGGGCACTGTGCCGAGTATTTGCCGGCTCACATATGTTGTTTCACACCCCAACACTGTTCCCTCGAAACAGGTTAAGGAGGGTATTCAACAGGCCATAAGAGAGGGAACCAAAGATGATGAATGGCTCAAGCATCATCCCCCTCAATTTATCGAGTATGAATCCGAGGAGTGGGAAGCAAGCAAAGTTTCCATAAAGCATCCCGGAAACCAGGTCTTAGCTCGTTCATTTCAAGAGATTACGGGATCTCATGCTGTTTATTCGGGATTTAGGGGAGCAAGCGACGCAACGTTTATGGGTCAGAAAGGGGTTCCTTCAGTGCTCTTCGGGCCTGGTGCCCATATGAAAATGATAGGGATACATGGAATAGATGAATGTGTGTCAATTGATCAGGTGGTAACCTGTGCAAAGGTATATGCAGCAATGGCGATTAATTGGTGCGGCCTGGATAGGCCAGGTTAAATGGAGAAAGTGAGTGGGAAAAGGGACCATAAACATTTTATTGAAAGGGAGGCAATTATGGAGACGAAAAAAATGAGGACTATTGTTGTCGTAACAATGCTGTTGTGTTTTGGAGTGGTAACGGCCCTTGTTATCCCCTCTTCGGCGATGGCCAAAGAAAGTACCGTAAAAATCGGATTGGTCATGGAACCGCAGACCCTCAATCCTCTGAGCGCTGAGAGCGAACAGAACTGGCATATCATTGAGATGATCTATTGCGGAGGCTATATGGCCCCACGGGGACTTTATGCATATGCCCCTAAGTCATTAGAATGGACACCCTATATGGCTGAATCAATGCCCCAATGGCTTGATGATAAGACCGTTGTTGTCAAGTTAAAAAAAGGAATCAAGTGGCATGATGGAAGCGAATTCACTGCTGATGATGTCAAGTTCACCCTGGATTTTTTCGGTGAATTCGAGGCGGCTAATTATTACAACACCATCGATATGCTTGAAAAAGTGGAGGTAGTTGATCCATATACCTTAAAATTTCACGTCAAGGAAAAGACGACGCTTCTTTATTACAGGACCTTTATGACTCTCATTCTTCAGAAGGCCAAATGGTCAAAGATTGTTGCTGAAGCGAGAAAGAATGAGGCCCCTCAAAAATACATCTTCAACTATGTGATCAAAAATCCCATGGGCACCGGGCCTTTCAAATTTGTGGAAGAAAAGCAGGGGCAATATATTCTCCTTGAAAAAAATGATGACTGGTTTCTCAAAGGACAAACTGTCTCTACCGGTGATGGAGGATCAGTGACCTATGGACCTTTTGTAGATCGGATACTGTTCAAATTCTACGGTAATCTGTCCTCTGCTGTGCTGGCCCTAAAGGGGGGAGAGATAGATACGATCTGGCACGGACTGGATGCAGCCTTTATTCCGGAGCTGAAAAAAGTCAAACATCTGACCGTCAGCACTAAGCCCTACTATCATGATGTTAAGTTTGCCGGCTTCAACCTGAGAGAAAAACCACTCAGTGACAAGATGTTCCGCAAGGCCCTCGCTTATGCAATTGATAAGGACTTTCTTATAAAGAGGTTGCTTCAGAGTTATGGAACGGCAGCTGATGCAATTGAGAATCCGGGATTAGAGTTCTGGTACAACGGGAATGTTGAGAACTACTTCAGGGGAAAAAGCGAGGCCTCTCGATATTCAAAGGCCATTTCTATTCTGAAGGAGGCTGGATACACATGGGATAAGGAACCAAAAATTGAGGGTTCCAGGGTCATCCCCGGTGTTGGCATTAAGATGTCTGATGGGAAAAAAGTCAGGACCATCGAAATAATCACCCGTACCCAGGCCACAAATCCACAGGAGGCCCAGTCAGCCATCTTGATCTCCCAATGGTGGAAGAAATTGGGAGTTGATACCAAGACCAACCTCGTGGCATTTCCAACCTTAATTAACAATGTATGGTGGGAAAACAAGTTCGATGTTATCGTCTTTGGGAATATCATTGAGCCCTATCCTGTCCATCTTCAATACTATTTCGATGTTAAAGAAATTTATCAGTATGGGTGGAACGTGATGGCATATAAGGAGGATCGATATCAGAAGGCAATGTACGACTGGCTGAAAGTCTTTGATTGGGATGAGGCCCGTAAAGGGGCCTTTAGATTACAGGAAATCCTGGCAGATGATCTTCCGCATATCCCTCTTTTTGTGTTGAAGAATATCCATGCATATAATCACACAAGGTTCAAGGGATGGATTGAACAATACAATGGAGTTGTCAACAAGGATTCGCTCTCGTGCATCAGGCCGGTCAAGTAGAAATTTGGATTTTCTGATGTAGGAGCGACCCACCAAAGATGGCGGCTAGTAATTAGCCGGTTGCTGCTTACTTTTACCCGTAGCATGGACTGTGGGGATCGCAAGAGATCCCCGCAGATCCGCAACAATAATCGATTATAGGTGAGCTAAT
>JAIWFS010000079.1:0-5734 GCA_048631505.1 archaeon
GACTTTATGCCGAATGGAAATTGCGGCAGGCCGTCTTTTTTAGGATATTGATGTTCGTTATTGTCGTCTACGTATTGAGAGGCATAGGCAATGATATATGAATCGTCGTTGCTAAAGCCCGCCTTATTGGCCAATGCATAGGTTACATAATAATGAAAATCCTTTTCCATAATTACCTCCTGCTGAAATTTTTCTTTTATCACCTCTTTAACTTACCGGAATACCGGATTATAAGTTCGGCTTCTCCCATTTATGGAAGAAAGATGGCCTCAATGGGTCCCACCTTCCTACCAGCCGGTCAAATGCTGGGTGAGGCAATGTTTTCTTGAACATCCTGTAGTAGTATAACTCCTCTACAGATGATAGCAATGGATTACCCTCTACCCTGTTGAATTCGGTTAACTCTGCTTCAGAAATTGCCTCTTCAGCCTGTTTACGCATGATATACGCCACGCCAGAGCCCTGTGCGAAAAAGCGCTTTGTTTGATAGATGATATGTTCCGGTAGACAGCCTTCGAATGCCTGGCGCACGATCCACTTTCCTGTCTGTTCCTCACCATGGATTTTGTATTCCAGCGGGATCTTCAGGGCAAAGTCCATCACCTTGTCATCGAGGAATGGTATACGGCTTTCGTAAGAATTCGCCGCATTCAATCTGTCGAGCCTTTGCAGCGCTGTGTTATGGGCAACATTGATGAGGCTGTCAACTATGCTGGCGACCTCCTCAGGATTACTTCCTTGCTTGAACTGACCATCATATCCTGCGAAGAACTCATCCGCTCCCTCTCCGGTGAAAACGCACTTGACTTGTTGACCATTAATAAACCGGCCGGCCAAGAAATTGGCAATTGCTCCATGCACACAGCTTTCCTCGTACATTTCCTGGTGATGGATGGCCCGAGGCAATATCTCGTTTATTTCTTTTTCGCCAAACATTAATATATGATGTTTAACGCCCAGATATTTGGTAACACCCCTGGCCAGTGGGAGATCCTGTCCTTCTTCCATACTGACCGTAAAACATTCTATGTCCGGTTTTATCTGATAGGCCATGTAGGCTATGAGACTGCTGTCCAATCCTCCACTCAGGAGGACACCCGTTACGGCATTATCCTTCATCCGTTTTTCGGTTGCCTCTATCAGGAGTTGCTTCACTACTTTTTTGGCCTGCTCATAATCCTCGAACTCAGGGGTTTCAACGGCTTCGGAATTAAATTTCTGGAACCCCAGTTCACGGGAGTAAACATAGCCGGGAGGGAACTCCCTGATATTATCGACTATATCCACCAGGGCTTTTGCCTCAGAAGCAAAGCACAATGCACCCTCACAGTCATGCCCGTAATAGAGAGGTTTTATACCAGCCCAGTCACGAGCCAGTAACATCCTGCCATTGCCTGATATGGCGCAGGCAAAATCTCCGTCTATCTTACCGGCAAACTTGGTACCGAACTTATCATAGAGGGCAAGTAAAACTTCAGCATCGGTCGAATTTCCCTTTTCCGGATTGTATACACGTCCATCGAGAACCACTGACGTCTTGCCGTTGAATGTGTGATGAGAACCGTCCTTACAGTCAACACCTATGTTCAATTCATTACATCCTATATTTACCGTATCATTACGGTATATTCGTCTCTCGTGCGGACCTCTGTATTCGATTCGCTCAAGCATTTTATCTAATTTGCCATTGTCAACACCTAAAATTCCAGCAATTCCTGCCATAACCATGCCTCTCTATCTCTATGATTTTGTTTCCTGAAAAGAGTCAAGAACCCTAACGGCATCGAAACCGTCAACGCAGTATGCATCCGCTTCTATTTCGCGGGCATACTCCTCAGATACCGCCGCACCGCCAACTAGAACCTTGACCTTATCCCTTAGGCCGGCTGCTTTAAGTGCCTCGATTATATCACCCATGACCAGCATCGTTGTAGTCAGCAAAGCGGAAAGGCCAAGATAATCGGGGTTATTTTCCCTGACGTACTCAACGATCTTTTCGGTAGGAACATCTATTCCCAAATCCGTTACTTCGTAGCCGGATCCCTTGAGCAGAATGGCAACGATATTCTTCCCGATATCGTGGATGTCCCCCCTTACCGTGACTATGGCGAATGTCCCTTTTGTTTCAATATTGAAGGCTTCGAGATGCGGTTTCAGTATGTCCATAGCTGCGCTTACCGCCTCGGCAGATGCCAGCATGTCGGGGATAAAATATTCCTTTGCGTTAAATCTTTCTCCCACGATCTCCATCCCCGCTGTCATGCCATTTGTGATTATTTCATCAGCAGGAATGTTGTTATCCAGAGCCGCCTGGGTCAACTCCAGAACGCCAGGCCCCGTTAAACTCTCATCTATTCCCTCATCATCCTGGGTCATTCTCCCCTGAATAACATTTTCCTTAAGTGCAGCAATAATGTCTTCAGTCATTTATATTTCCCTTCTTCATATACATTCAGCCTTGGCAACAGGCCGGGTATTTCATTAAATATCCTGGAGGTTGTAGCTTGATCTATATGCTCCACAGGTTTTGTAAGAAGCTCGTTCATTTTTTCATATGCCAGGGCGAACACATTATCAGTTTTCCCATCCCCTTCAAACGGGTAGGGTGGTGACAGTTCGCCAGTTCTCATCACCTTGCGAATATATTTGATGTAAAGTTTCTGTGGTGTTTGCACCACTGCCCTTATCTGTTTCAATGTCTCGGTGATCTCTGCCTCGTCGATTCGCGGCTGCCTCAGGAAAAACTTGATCATCTGGAAGTGGGCATCGTCCAGGACTGCCTGGAGCAGGCAGAAGACGGAATTACAGTCAAGAAGTCCATACGCGCAATGCAGGTACTGCGGCCCGCTAAGAGTAACCAGTATATCCGAAAATAACCGCTCTATTGATGACTGTTGTCCCGGTGTCTTTGAATCGCACACGCCGGATGTAGAGTAGTTAGGTATCTTGTAAAATCGTGCCATCTGGGTACAGTCGACGTTGTACTGGCTGGTTTCAACGGCGCCATAGGAATCGCCAAGGGTGTCCATTCGCGTCCTGACAGGCACGCTCCCGTAAATAACAGGCGTTCCCTTATTTACCAGTTGTCCCAATGTGATTCCAGCCAGGACTTCAGCGTTTATCTGCGCAATGATGCCGGCTTCCTTGATAGGGGCCGTGCTTCCTGCCTGGGGTGATGAGGAAACTACAATAGGCAATCCCCTCTTGCATATCTCGATAAAAGTTTCCGTAGTATCATCAACAAATTGCAGGGGGCTCTTTACCAGACAGGTTATAAACGAAATGATGGGATTTTCTTTGAGTTGTTCTTCCCCTCCTGCTATCAGCTTTGCCATGTTTACTACATTGTCAAGCTGACTCAGGCTGGTTAGACCGGCCATAACATGCTTGGTCGTGTTGTTCAGGGAGGCAAAGAATTTGTTGACGTCCTTGTTGTCTTCCGTAATGTCCTTGTCCTGGATGTTTACGGTACGGATATAGCCATCCAGTGTTTCCAAGTGTTCGCAGACGTGTGCCGATTTGCAGAGATCGGCAACTGTTCCGCGACGCGGTATAAATTCAGGCACCTGAATCTCGATGCCGGGATCGGATTTCCTGGTATATGTTTGAAAATCGACATCCAGCCAGATATTTGTTTCAGATCCGGTGACGAAGTAGACCCGTGGCTCGTCACCATGCATAACAAGGGCATTGTCCGGGTTCCTGGCACCGAGCTTTACTGTCTTGGGTGCGCTTTCGAGGGCGTCGAGGACAAGTTTCTCCGGAATTTTTATGATCCACGTTGGATGGTCACCGGATTCAACAGGTGTGACATCCGCACCACTCGCGGCAAATAGCTCCGCGGCCTTTTGATTGAAACATATCAGGCCGGGGTCAACCAGAATCTCCATGGAAGCCGTGTGAATTTTTTCTATATGCTCCGCTGTCATCCTTTCATAAGGATTATTAATTAAAATTCCTTGTCTGGGCAATTTATCTATCTCCTGTGTTTTTATTTTTATCCGCAGCAACTACGTTTTCTGCGCAGATGGTAGTGTCAATGGCTATGCCGCTTTAGTCTATTAACAGACCTTTCCTGTGAGCCCTGATAAATCCTTTACATTTGGGGTCTTTGTCGGTAAGCATGGCGGCAACCTTGACCAGACTCATTATCCTGGTATCAAGGGGATTCATGATTGCGGCATCGAGACCCGCCGAAGCGGCCATTAGCATAAATGACCGGTTGACCATACCCCTGTTGGGAAGTCCAAAGGAAATGTTGCTGAGCCCCATAACTGTTTTTGCGGACGGATAACGGGATTTAATCTGCTCGATCGTCTTTATCGTGATAAGCCCCTGGGTTGAATCCACTGAAATAGGAAGAACCAGAGGATCAAAGTATATCTTGTCTTCCTGAATACCCAGACGAGTTAAGTGCTTTATTATTATTTCAGCGGCGTCCAGCCGCTCTTCGACGGTTCTTGGGATACCCTCCTCTTTCATAACCAGGGCTATCAGCGATGCCTTTCTGTCTGCCGCCAGGCGACCGACAGATTCCAACCTCTCCGGTTCCGCATTGACGGAGTTGATCATTACCGCCTCGCCGCGATATTTGTTGAGGGCGGCTTCCAGGACTGCGGGATCATCACTGTCAATACATACCGGCTTATCGGTTGCATTCTGCACGACATCTATCACCCACTCCATTATAGCCGATGCGTCTTCTCTTGCGTCCTGACCGACACCGGCATTCACATCGATGTAATCCGCGCCTGCATCGGCTTGTGCCACGGCGAGGTTTGCCAGGAACTCCTGATCTTTGTTGGATATCGCCTGTCCCACGGATTTGATGGAAGCATTTATTTTTTCACCTATTACCAGCATATTGTTTCCCCTGTGTTTTTACACATCGATTATTCCAGGTATCTCATTGGTAAATTGTTTTTTAATTGTCTCCGGTATGAAGGATTGTGGCGGGCTGTCAAGAATTTCCCGTACCTTTTCAGTGGCCCTGGTCTTCGTATTTTTTGCGCCTTCAGCCTGCCATTCAGGCCGATCTGCCCTGTCGCTTAACCGGGCAAGGTGTTGTTCGGCATGCATGTGGCGACGCGTATGGCTTGCAGCGACAAAATGTCCTCCGGGTCCCGCTTCCTTTATTAAATCAAAGGCAAGGGTTTCATCATTTACCCTGATCCCGTCCACGGCCCGCATGACCATGCCGAGGATTTCGTTATCTATGACCATTTTATCATAAGATGCGGTCATGCAGAACTCGAGAAATCCTGCCGCATCATGGATGAAATTTCCTCCTGCCAGTGCAACCATCAGGTTTGTGATGGCTGATTCGTATCCGGCCTGTGAGTCGTTTACTTTTGAGTCGGACATGCCCGCCGTTGCGTAATAGGGAAGACGGTAAAACTGCGCCATCTGGGCCGCCGCGGCGTTCAGCAATCCCATTTCAACAGCACCGGAAAGGTATTTCAAACTGCGAAGATCTGTTGTGGATGCGACACTGCCATAGAGTGTGGGGGCACCCGGGTTGGCGAGTTGGGCCAGCATAACCCCGGCTAAAGTGTCAACGTTTAGAACAACAAGATTACCGGCCAACGTGACGGGTGAAGTAGCGCCGCAAAGAGGTTCTGCCGGAACAACGACGGGAATCCTGTTGCGGGCGGCTTCTATGGTAAGTTGGGAATAATGTTCATCCAGCTTCAAGGGACTGACCACACAGGTTGATCGGAAGAGCACACGTCTG
>JAIWFS010000080.1:0-5723 GCA_048631505.1 archaeon
TCTTCCGTATCGCCCTTTTTTAGATAGATTGTGGATTGGCACATCTCTTAAGGTCCTTTTATAAAACGGAATGTTGAAATTAGAAATTAGAAATTAGAAATTTGGCCTTTATGCTTTTGTATTGTTTCAGATGATCGTATTATCTGATAGCCTACAGTGTTTTGAACCTTTTTGTTCCAATTATCCAAATTTCTAATTTCCAATTTCAAGTTTCCAGCCGTCAACGGCTATATATAACTTAACTCTCTATGGTATTAACCGCTTTACCGATATCCTCCCGCACCGGACCAAACTCCAGAGATACGGCATTAGATGGACAGATGGTATAGCATCTGAGGCATCTGATACAGGCAGCCGAATTCAGGTCATCCAGACCATTATAAAAAGATACATCAGTAGGGCATATGGTCAGGCATGCCTCGCACTGGACACATCGGTCAGGATGAAAACGCAACTGCAGCCAGCTTGCCCTGTTGAAAAGGCCGTAGATAGCTCCAAGAGGACAGATTGCCCTGCAGAATGGACGGGATGTTAAAGTACACCAGATCAAGAGGAGTATCAATACGATAAACTTGTATGCGAACAGCCAACCTGCGGCACGACGGAGCCCCTGATCCAGGCAAAGCAGCGGAATACCGGCCTCAAGCGTCCCTGCCGGGCAGACATACTTGCAGAACCAGACGGAGCCGTAACCTAATGAATCCACCACAAGCAAAGGGAGCGAGACCACGAAGACAACAAGGAATAGATATGGGCCACTTCTGAGGGGCCTCCAGAATGAAAGCTTGGGAACCGGAAGAAGAAACAGCCACTTCTGCAACAGGCCAAAGGGGCAAATCCAGCCACAGGGCATCCGGCCCGCAACAGAACCTATCAGACCAAGACTTCCCAAAACGTATGCCCCAATATGCAACTGTCCCATCTGAAGACCCGGGCGCAGAGTTGCCAGAAGATTCTGAAAGGCGCCAAGGGGACATGACATGGTGGCAGCAGGACAGGAGTGACAATTGAGCCCTGGGAAACAGAGCTTTTTAAGAGGCCCTTGATATATGGGACTTCTCCACGGAAAAAGCCAGTAAGCGTTAGCCAGCAATGCAAAGATATACTGACTTCTTCTGCGCAGACGTTCCATTAGCCGATTCCAATACAGCTAAGGCATACGGTAATGGCCTTGTTCCAGACTACAGGCACCTCGCCGGACCAGATTCCCAGTGCCAGGAGTGCAATAAAGGCAATTGTAGTAAAAAGAGGAAGATATCGCTTCATCAAAGCCTTTGTTTGACTGATACGGTCTTCTGACCCAGATGGACTTCTTTGTCACGGCGGTCATCTATCTTTATAACCGTGTATACCCGTTTCGCCCCATTAGAAAAAGTGCTTTCATGCAAGGCCTTTGCTACAGCAAGGAGCTGATCAATATCTCCTTCAATTATCGTCCCCATATCCGTAAGCTCATATGGAAGTCCCTGCTCTGCAAGCAGCCTCTGCATGTTTACCACGAATTCTCCCACACTTGTGGATCCGGTTCCAAGGGGGGCGACGTTTATTTCCATAAGTGCCATGATGATATCTCCTTTGAGTAACTATTCGTAGGGGTTCACGGGTTCAGAACCTTTGAACCCTGAACCTCTGAACCCGTGAACGGTTACCTCCTTTTATCAGGTTTTACTCCACCGCCACCTGGGATAGCGAACATCCTTCCAATACGAAGGCACAAAGAGTATAATTATAGTATAGAGTTCCAGCCGTCCTGCCAGCATACACATGATAAGAACGCCCTTAGATAAATCAGGGATGTGAGCATAATTCTCGCAGGGGCCGACGCCTGCCAGCCCCGGGCCTATGTTGTTTAAAGTAGCAATGACCGCCACAGAGCCGGTAACCATGTCCAGCCCCTGTCCGGTTACAATCAGAGTCGCAACCACAAATACAACCGCATATAAAGAGAGATATCCCAGTATGGACTGGATCACCTCTGCAGGGACCTTACGATTGTCAAGTTTGACGAATACCACCGCCCTTGGGTGGATCAGTTTTCGTATCTGCATTCTCGTAAACTTGCAGAACAAGAGTATTCGTGCCTGCTTAATACCGCCGGTAGTAGAACCTGCCATTCCTCCCAAAAACATAAGAGTGACCAGTGTGACTTTGCACATAGGTGCCCACTGATCAAAATTCGCTGTGTGGAAGCCTGTGCCGGTGAGTATGGTCCATACTTGAAAAGTACTATATCTCAGACTATCTGACCATGAGTCATATGTTGCAAAGAGAATATTTGCAAGCATGACGAATATGGTCGCAGCAATGCCTATGCCAAGGTAAAAACGGAGTTCTTCGCTTTGACCGAATGCCTTCCAGTTACCTGAAAGCAGGCGGTAATGGAGGGAGAAGTTTATTCCCGCAAGGATAATAAACACGATTACAATGAGGTCGATCCACGGATTGTGAAATGCTGCTATACTATCGGTCCTGGTGGAAAAGCCGCCGGTAGCCAGAGTGGAAAAGGCATGGCAGATGGCATCAAAAAAGCTCATGCCGGCTAACATAAGCAACACGGTCTCAACTGCCGTAAAGAGCACATACACGCTCCACAAGATCCGGGCAGTATCCTGGATCCTGGGTGTAATGCGGTCCTTTGTAGGGCCGGGCATCTCTGCCCGGAAGAGCTGCATGCCTCCGATTCCGAGTATAGGCAGAATTGCCAGGGAGAGGACAATGAACCCCATACCCCCCAGCCACTGTGTAAAGGCCCTCCAGAAGAGCAGGCTGGGCCCCAGGACCTCAACCCTTTCCAATATTGTGGCACCGGTAGTGGTAAAACCGGACATGGATTCGAAATAGGCATTGAGATAGCTCGGGATGGCCCCGGAGAGATAATATGGCAATGCCCCCAGGGCAGCAGCAGCAAGCCAGCTAAAGGCCACAATTGCAAATCCCTCCCTATGACCTATCTCCGGCTCTGAGACACAAGACCAGACAAGCCCTCCTCCAAGCACAAATCCAATTGCGCTGGAGATGACAAAGAACTGCCAGTTCCCGTCGTCGTAATATATGCTGAATGCGATGGGTATCAGAAGTGCAACTGAAAGGAATAGAAAGAGCCAACCCAACAGGACCCCGATAGTACCCGTACCCAGTCTCATGAGGTGAGGAGCTGTTCCACCATGGGGATCGCCTTCTTCATGCTGAAGATTATCAGTCGATCTCCTGCCTTCAGCACTGTATCTCCTGAGGGAATGATCACCTTTCCTTTTCTGACCACTGCACCAAGGTTGGTATCCATGGGAAAGTCTATAGATCTTAAGGGGTTATCTACATACACCCAACGCTCAGAGACCACAAGCTCCAGCACCTCTGCCTCGCTCCCAAGTAATGAAGCAACAGAGAGAATCGCGCCCCGCCTCACAAAACGCAGAATCATATTGGCTGCTACAAGCCTTGGGCTGAGTGCAACGTCTATTCCCAGCTTTCCAAGGAGCGGGATGAAATCCGGACGGCTTATGCGGGTTATGCACTTCTTTGCACCGTGATACTTTGCAAGGAGGCTTGAAAGGATATTTGTGGTATCTCCATCTGTGACAGCCACCACGAGATCTGCCGTGTCTATTCCCTCTGACAGCAAATCATGGGCGTCCAGACCATCAAAGTTAAGCACTACGGCACTATCCAAATGCTCGGCAAGATGCTCGCATCTTATGGGATCGGTCTCCACAAGGGCAACGTCTACCTTCTGTTGTTCCAGGGCCTTGGCTACCCGAAAGCCGACCCGGCCCCCGCCGATGATAAAGACCTTTTTAGGAGCCATGCTCCACAGGTTGAACAAATCTTCCACTGCTGCCATGTCCCTGCGCCTCACAACCACGTAAATACGGTCTTCAGCCTGGATGATGTCACCCCCTCTGGGAATGATGGTCTCTCCCTCCCGGACTATGGCTACTATTACAAAATCATAGAGTCCTCTTAAATCCTTCAGATCAGCCAGTGTTACACCACAGACAGGATTGCCCTCTTTTACCTGGTACCCCACCAGCACGACCTCGCCGTGAGCAAAATCAACCACCTCAAAGGCCTCTGATACCTCACTGATCCTGAGTATCTCCTGGGCCATGACCTGATCAGGGTTAATCAGGAGATCTATGCCCAGCCGATACTCACTCAGTGGAGAAACACCGGAAAAATATTCCTCGTTCCTGGCCCTGGCCACACGGCGTAATACGCCATACTCCTTTGCCATGATACAGGCAATCAGGTTGACCTCGTCAATGTCAGTGACAGCAATAAAAAGATCGGCCTTTGTGATATTCGCCTGTTCCAGGGTCCGGGCAGAGGCCCCGTTTCCCTCAATGCAAAGTATATTAAGATCCCGCTCCGCGCGCTTTAGACGATCTGCATTTCTGTCTATGAGAACGACTTCGTGGTCTTCTCCTGAGAGTTGCTGACAAATGTGGCGACCTACTTCACCAGCTCCAATGACGACTACACGCATGTTATACCTTCAAGCTCTTTTGGATTCCAATGGATGAGAGTATATACTAAGGGTAATTGTTCATTCCCAGACTGCCAAGGAGTATGAATGGTTGGTGAGTATATAGTATTGGAGGCGGCGCCCGGACTTGAACCGGGGAATAACGGTTTTGCAGACCGTCGCCTTAGCCACTTGGCTACGCCGCCCTTAAAGCAGGTGATGCTTAACATAAGGCAAATGCTTTGACAAGACCGTTGAGGACAACAGACCATTTGAGAGATTGAGAAATTGCCCAAGGGCAACCTTGAGGATTTCAGAATGTATTTCCCGATTGCTGATATCGAAGTAAGTCCCTGGATTCCGCCTCTTGTAGCTTTTGTTATTTCTTTTTTTACTTCAATGGGGGGTGTTTCAGGCGCCTTTCTAATCTTGCCCTTCCAGGTAAGCTTCCTTGGTTTCACAAGTCCGGCAGTCAGTGCCACCAACCAGCTTTTCAATATTGTTGCCATTCCCAGTGGGGTCTATCGATATATAAAAGAAGGTCGAATGGTGTGGCCGCTCACGTGGGCAGTTATAATAGGAACCCTGCCCGGAGTTCTAATCGGCGCTATTTTGCGCATACAATATCTCCCAGATCCAAAGAACTTCAAGATGTTTGTCGGTTTGGTCCTCTTATATATTGGATGTAGATTAATAAAAGATCTGTTTAAGAAAAAGCAATCCAATGGACATCAAATATCAGCAGAGGAACAATTCCAGAAAGTAGTTAAAGAATACTATGAATCAAATCAATCTGATATTGCTTCAGGTCAAAGGCAATTACCGCGAACTATTGTAAAAAAGTTCAATATCTCTCGCATCATTTATGAATTCTATGGCCAAACGTTTGATATAAACGCCATGGGAATAATGCTGTTAAGCTTTTCCGTTGGTATTATTGGCGGTATTTACGGGATAGGCGGAGGAGCCATTATTGCTCCTTTCTTTGTAAGTTTCTTCGGTCTCCCAGTTTATACCGTAGCTGGTGCGGCATTGATGGGGACCTTTGTAACTTCAGTTGTGGGCGTGCTATTTTATCAGGCAATAGCTCCCTTTTATCCTGAAATGGCCATTGCGCCGGATTGGGCCTTGGGTTTCCTGTTCGGGATGGGGGGATTTGCCGGCATGTATTGCGGAGCAAGGTTACAGAAATTTGTCCCGGCCAGGCTAATCAAATTGATATTAGTGGTCTGCATTCTATTTCCAGCTATTAAGTATA
>JAIWFS010000081.1:0-5707 GCA_048631505.1 archaeon
GATCCAAGGCATCAATGGCTTTATTCAGGTAACCTTCAGCCCAGAATTCCTGGGATGCCTTGCAATAGTCCAGGGCGGCATCTAAAAGATATTGTTCTCCGTTCTGTTCTTTTCCTTTACTATAGCACTTGGAATTCTCCAAAAGTCCGATTGTATGTCCTTTTGCATTTTCAGCGTCTTTCTGTTTTGATGGAGGGAACCAGCCCAGAAGTTTTTTACTATCCTGAATATGAGTTGCTTTTTCGGAAGTACAATTGGCAGAAAATTCCTTATGGTTCACGTTTGTGACTTTGGCTGCGGAGCAGCCAAAGATAAGACTCAGTAAAAAAAGAGGGATTGCCTTTTTAATACAAGAAAATTTCATTAGTTTTATTTTAAAGATGTGCTGATTATGACCTGATTTGACACTGCTATCCTTTGGGAGTCTCTAGATCGATACTAGTCAGAATTTCCTCTTTTGCCAAGGGCGGATTTACTAAAAAGTATCCGCCGGTGATCTATTCTCTCAGAACCCCTGTCTGCCGACAGGCAGGCATTATTCCATAATTCCCAGTATTCCAACATTCCAATTGGGGGCGAAGCCCCCTAAGTTCTGCCATTTTACAGCTATTCAAAGCCACTTGTCATGAGTATTTACGCTCTTATGCCTATGGCTGAATTTCCATACTCTTATCCTTATCGATTTTTCCGGGCGTTTTGTTCAATATTTTGAAGATATTTTTTTAAATAAGGAGATGACAACAGACATCGAACGTGTGCAGATCTGGAAAATATATGGTAATATATTAAAAATTAGTGGTGGGCGTAGCTCAACGGTTAGAGCGTCGGGTTGTGGCCCCGAAGGCTGTGGGTTCAATTCCCATCGCTCACCCCAATTAAATCAGATAGCTATATTCAATTCAGTTTTTGTTTTTGCTGGTATTGCAAATGCTCTGAAAATTCCCTGCTATCATTCCCATGGCCTGAACGCCTCCATTCAGTAACCATTACTGCAAACGTGGCGGTTAAATGGCTTGGCCCCGGCTACAGAGAAAACCCTTGATAAAGAATATCTTCTTGATAGGCTACAGAACCACAAGTTAAAGTGATGAAATTGCCAGTCAGCCGGGAAAGGAGTTGAGATAAAAAATGCCAGGAAATACCTTTGGACAGTACTTCCGCATAACCACCTGGGGAGAGTCTCATGGTCCTGCCCTGGGTGTAGTTATCGACGGGTGCCCACCAGGTCTTGTCCTGGATGAGGCAGTCATTCAAGAGACCTTGGACAAAAGGCGTCCGGGGAAGGGGGGGGCTGCGGAAAGCCCGCGAAAGGAACCTGATCAGGTGGAAATCCTTTCAGGTGTCTTTGAAGGGCATACCACAGGTACACCCATATTACTGATCATCAGAAACCGGGACGCCCAGAGCCAGGCATATGACCAGCTTAGGGACGTATTCAGACCTGGTCACGGCGACTACACCTACTGGAAAAAGTACGGAATTCGTGACCACAGGGGCGGAGGCAGGGCATCGGGAAGAGAAACCGCGGCAAGAGTGGCTGCGGCCGCAGTAGCCCAGGTATTCTTAAATACAGTGGGCATTTCGGTTATTGCTTATACAGTTGCTCTGGGCAAAGTGAAGGCACGAAAACGTGATCTTGATGCAGTCAATCAAAACAGGCTCTTTTGCCCTGACCTTGAAGCAGCAGAAAAAATGGAAGAACGAATAGCTGATGTGAGATCCAGAGGTGACTCGGTTGGAGGAATTGTAGAAGTATTAGCAACAGGAGTGCCTCCCGGCCTCGGAGAACCGGTCTTTGACAAGCTTGATGCCGAGCTGGCCAAGGGACTTATGTCCATCGGTGCGGTAAAGGGCGTAGAGATTGGGGCCGGCTTCCGGGCTGCGGAGCTATTGGGATCGGAGAACAACGACCCCTTGGTACCAGGGGGCTTTTTGAGTAATAACTCCGGAGGCATACTGGCTGGTATCTCAAATGGTGATGACCTGGTTGTAAGGGCCGCTGTAAAGCCGATTCCGTCTATATCTAAAGAACAAGACACCATAACAGTGTCTGAGAAACCCGCTAAGCTCAAGGTGGGAGGGCGACATGATGCCTCGGCCATTCCCCGGATAGTACCTGTGTGCGAGGCCATGATACGTCTGGTACTCACTGACCACATACTTAGAGCAAGGGCCCTTACACCTGATCTTTGGTCCTGAGTTCTTCTAAAAAACCGTGAAACCGCAGATACATGCAGATATCGACCCCGGCACCAGCCCTCTAACAGTCGGAATTGTAGGCGGGCTGGGACGCATGGGGGGATGGTTTGCCAAATTCTTAAAAGGCGCTGGATTTCCAGTACTCATCTCTGATTTACACACAGAACTCTCATCTGAGGATCTGGCCCGGAAGTGCCGGGTCCTCATACTCTCCCTCCCCATGGAAGTGTTCCCGAAAGAAGTGGCCAAACTAGGTCCCTTGGTTCCGGAAAGCTCCTTTATGACAGACCTCTGTTCACTTAAGCAGTCGCAGGTGGCGTGCATGTTGGAACACGCCCGCTGTGAGGTGGTAGGGACCCATCCGCTTTTCGGGCCGGCAGAGGATTCCATTAAGGGCAAGAGGGTGGCACTATGTCCGGGGCGTGGCAAAAGGTGGTTTAGCTGGTGGGAAGGACTTCTCCGGCAACATGGGGCCGTGACATCTGTCGTTTCGCCTGAAGAACACGACCGCACCATGGCCTGTGCCCAGGCACTAAATCATTTCATACTTCTTTGTCTGGGAAAAGCCCTAGATGAGCATGGAATGGACCTTCAGCAGATACTGGCACTTGCACCCCCAAGTTTTGAACAGCAGATGAACATAGTAGCCAGGCTCTATCATCAGGACCCTGAGCTCTATGCAACCATTCAGATGTCTAATCCATATACGAACAGTATCCTTGAGACATTTAGCCAATATGGAGAAGACCTGAGAAAGATAATCAAAGAACGTGACCGTTCAGCATTTATAGAACTCTTTGAGGAAGTTCAGGACCTGGGACGTACAATCCTTTTATTTAAAAAAGATAGGAATGAGAGCTAGTATCTCCCAGGCTGAAACCCCCATTAAAATTCCCACGTATCTGAAGATGGTGCCCAAAGGCATGTAGTTTTATTAAGAAAAACCACTAGCATCCAGCTAACGGAGATCCGCCTCGTACTTCAATTCCTCTCTCATGGAAAAGCTTACGAAGGAGCAGGTTGAAAGAAACTATCTGCGCTTCCTTATCCAGAAAATGAGAGCAGACTCTGCCAGGAACTCCCTGCTTATGTTTCGATCCAGCAGCCATTCCACTTTATCCAGCCATTGGCAATACTCGGCCAGGTCCTGAGAGCTAAATCGATGTGAGATCGCCTGAAGCTCATTCTCGTAGTCAGGGTTGAAAAGTATCTGAACACCGAGTTCCTTTGGTTCTTTCCTGTCTTTCCTCCGGAGCCCTTTAAGCATCATCAGATCCCTGAGAAAAGTGCGGATTACCTGTACAGCAAGGAGGATATTCTCCCGTTTATTTGAAATCCGCTTTGACAGGACAAATAGCATGAAAAGCGCCTTTTCCCTCTTACTTTTCAGAAATTCAAGCAAGCCTTCCCGCACTGAAAAAATATTCTGCTCAAGTAAATCCCTGGCCTTTGAGATGCTGCCTTCTGAAAAACAGGCCAGAAATTGGGCTGAGTCAGAGGGGCAAAGTCTCTCTTCTTTAATGCGCTCCATAAGTGCGCTGACTGACAGGCCTTCACAATGTATCACCTGGCAACGGGATACAATAGTAGGCAGGAGGGTCCTGACCGAAGTGGCCGTGAGGATAAGGTGGTTTCCGGCAGGGGGTTCTTCCAGGGTCTTCAGAAGGGCATTTGCAGCTGGAAGATTTATCTTTTGAGCCTCCAGTATGAGGCATACTCTACGTTGAGAATCCAGGGGGGAAAAGGACAGGGCCCTTTGCAGATCACGGATCTGGTCCAATTTTATCATTGCCCCTTGAGGTTTCAGGATTACAAGATCAGGGTGGGTTTGGTGCTCAAACTTGAGGCACCCCGCGCAACTGCCGCATGGGCTCGGAAGATCTTCTCCGAGATGCGGCTTTTCACACAGGAGCAGCTTCGCAAGGGAAAAAGCCAGTGCCTCTTTACCCGCTCCGGAAGCTCCCACCAATAAATAGGCATGGGCCAAAAGGCCCTTTTTCATCATACGGCCGAAGACCCGGATGGCCCTTTCTTGGCCTGAAATATCAGCCGGCACTTGCCTGTTCACACTGTTTTTTTCTTGGACCACAGGCTGGGTTGGGTATCCATCCTATCTTCTGCGCCGACATCTTCCATTGCCTCTTTCCGGGCTTTGTCCTCCACTACTTCGTCCGGACTTGGAAGGTAGAAGTAACGCTCAAAGAGCCTCTGGTACTCAGTCCAACCATAAGTCGGCCCGGAAATATTTTTTTTCAGCTTTCCAAGATAGTTCAGTTTGGCATCTAAATCATCTATATAATTTAGTGCTATGGCTTCCTCCATCATAGGAAGCACGGGCGCGCCAAACTCCTTCTGACCGTGATGGCTGAGTACGAGGTGTTTCAGGGCGACTATCTGCTGAGAGGAGTCCTTTATGCCGAGTCTTGCAACAAAGCTGTCAATAATAGAGATACCCAGTACAATATGACCAAGGAGTCTGCCTCTGTCTGAATAGTCTATCGGAGGGCGGGAAAAGGTAAACTCTTCTATTTTCCCAATATCGTGAATCAGGGCTGCTGACACCAGCAGGTCCCGATCAAGGTAGGGATATAGCTTGCAGACGGAATTTGCCAGCCTCGTCACCGAGACGCTATGCTCCAACAGTCCACCAATATAGGCATGGTGCATCCTCTTTGCTGCCGGTGCCAGTTTAAACGCCTCGCTGATCTTCCGGTCCTTGAAAATTCCATTTAACAAAGAGGCTAAGTCATCGGATTTGATCCCCCGGATGAACTTCCTGAACTCTGACCAGAGTTCATTAGTGTCGGCCTGAGTAACAGGGAGAAAAAGGCCCGGATCCACGCTATCATCCACTACTGATTCCAGGTGAGTGATCTTTAACTGAGTGATGTCCCTGAATTTCTGGGCCTCTCCCCTTATCCGGACGTAATCTCCTTGAGCAAACACTGTGTCAAGCTGTTTAGCCCCTTCCCAGACCCGGCCCTCAATCTCACCGGTCCGGTCAGTGAGAGTAATGGCCAGATAGGGTTCTTTATTCCTTGTCTCAAGCATTCGCTTGGAACTGACACAAAAAAGCCCCTCCACGGAAGCAGCAGGCTGGATTTCCGATATAAAGGTCCCTTTTTCCAAATTTCTAATTTCTAATTTCTAATTGTCTTCTATATCCATGGCAAACCGGATACCTGCGACCATACCCAAAGGCCCTGGTAGTAACCCTCGGGCCCATAGGGGCCTGATGACGTTTGTACTCGCTACTGTCAAACATCTGAACAATTTTATATACTGTCTCCGGATTAAAACCCTCTGCGATTATCCGGTCAGGTGAGGTGTTCTGTTCCAGATATTTTTCGAGTATTGCATCCAGGATGTCATAGGGTGGAAGATCGTCCTGGTCCTTCTGCCCGGGCCTTAGCTCTGCCGAAGGGGCCTTTGTCAGCACCCGCTTGGGGATTATTTCTCCCTCTGAGTTGAGATATTCAGCCACTTTATAGACCATGGTCTTGGGCAA
>JAIWFS010000082.1:0-5699 GCA_048631505.1 archaeon
GATTGCTTAGCCCTAGGCTTTCAACTTAAAAACGAAAGAACCAATATTACTATCGGCCTATCAGTAAGAAAAGTTTAAGACTAGTGCTTCTGGATTCCTTGGTTATTTTGTAACCGTTCACAGGTTCATAGGTTCAGGGTTCAAAGGTTTTGAACCTTTAATTCGTGAATCCTGAATGGAGAAGGCATGAGAACAGAACAATTTGGGGAATAAGGCGTAATTAGCAGTATATCGCCACGACAATAAAATTGAGTCAACTCCGCAGATAGGATGTTTTCATCGGAATTATAAATAAAAAAGGGATTACAGATAGTCTGTAATCCCTTTATATACATGGCGTCCCCGACCGGATTTGAACCGGTGCTGCCGGCGTGAAAGGCCGGTGTCCTTGACCTGGCTAGACGACGGGGACTCTGGTAGGCCGTGCTGGATTCGAACCAGCGACTCTCTGCTTAAAAGGCAGATACTCTGCCAACTGAGTTAACGGCCCTTTTTGAAAATTGGCCAATCAAATCAGGCGAGAGATATCGATATCATGCGTATTATGCCTTGTCAAGAAAACATAAATTAACAAACAATGTCTCATTCACTTGACGCCCTTTGTCAAGGGGACTAAAAATGGCAACCATGACTGAAAGAACCACTTATGCTCCCCCTCCACTGACTATAGGCGATGTGACCGCACCTGTTCCCATCATTCAGGGAGGTATGGGTGTTGGTGTGTCTATGGCGGGGCTGGCCTCTGCTGTAGCCAGGGCCGGAGGTATAGGCGTTATAGCATCGGTCCTTATTGGTATGAACGAAAAGGACTTTCACAAAGACCCTCAAGGTGCCACCTACCGAGCCCTGGAAAAACAAATCCGATTAGCCAAGAAAGCGGCCCCCAATGGCATAATTGGTGTCAACATCATGGTTGCCCTTAATGACTATGAGGAGACTGTCCGCATTGCGGCAAAGGCAGGGGCGGATCTCATCATCAGCGGAGCAGGGCTCCCCCTTGGGCTCCCAGGATTTATACCGGAAGGCTGTAACACAAAGCTTGTCCCAATTGTCTCTTCAGGGCGTGCCGCCGGGATCATCTGCCGCAGATGGGATTTGCATTTTTCCCATCTCCCTGATGCCATTGTTGTTGAAGGCCCCAAGGCAGGAGGACACCTCGGATTTAAAGCAGAAGATATCGATTCCCCTGAAAACTATATTGAAAACCTCACATCCCAAGTCATTAAGGCAGTAAAACCCTTTGAACAGAAGGGGGGGCGGGCTATACCCGTAATTGCAGCCGGCGGGATATATACAGGCGAGGACATCTACAAATTTATCCGGATGGGGGCGGCCGGCGTACAGATGGGAACGCGTTTTGTGGCCACTCATGAATGTGATGCCTCTGATAAGTTTAAGCAGGCCTACATCAAGGCGAAAAAGGAAGATGTCACCATAATCAACAGCCCTGTGGGCATGCCCGGAAGGGCACTTAAGGGTAAATTTATTGAGAAGGCCAAGGCAGGGGAAAAAAGACCTCATCGATGCGTATGCAAATGTATCAAAACCTGCAATTATCCGGACACACCCTATTGCATCGGTATGGCCCTTATAAACGCCCAGAGAGGGAATATTAAATCGGGCTTTGTGTTTTGCGGCTCAAACGTGTGGCGGGTAAACAAGATAGTCTCGGTCCGGGAACTCATGGATGAGCTGGTGCAGGGCTATACAGAGACAGCCATGAAGGCCGCAGGGCCTAAATTATATCCATCCAGCCGTATGCATCCTCTCTCTCCCCATACTGCAAACCCGTAATCTCATCAAAGAGCCTCTGGGCCAGATCTCCGGTCTTGCCCCGGTTAATGGAGTAGTTTTCACCTTTATAATATAGGGCCCCTACAGGCGAAATGACTGCGGCTGTGCCGGTTCCAAAGCATTCCTTAAGGGCTTTGTTCTTTGCCTTCTCAAGGACCTCATTAATCGTAATCGGCCGCTCTTCGACTTTGAGCCCCCAGTCCCGGGCAAGGCGCAACACTGAATCCCTGGTAATGCCGGGTAATATGCTCCCACTTAGCTCAGGTGTGATCAGGGCGTCTTCCAGAAGGAAGAATATGTTCATCGTCCCGACTTCTTCTACATAACGTCGCTCTGCCGCATCAAGCCACAGTACCTGGGTAAAACCAAGTTCTTTCGCTTTCTCAGAGGCCATGAGGCTTGCAGCATAGTTTCCAGCAGTCTTGGCCTCTCCCACGCCCCCTGATACTGCCCTCACGTACTTGTCTGTCACAAAGATCTTTACAGGACTGAAACCCTCGGCATAGTAGGCCCCCACCGGGCTCAATATTACTGATAGTAAATATTCTCTGGCAGGACGCACCCCCAAAAAGGCCTCAGTAGCGATCATGAACGGCCGCACATAAAGAGATGTACCATTGGCCTCGGGCACCCAGCGTTTCTCTATCTGAATAAGGGTCTTGATGGCTTGAAGGAGTTCATCCTTGTCCACTTGAGGCATACACATACGCCAGGCTGAATGATTCAGCCGGTCCATATTTTCCCCTGCCCTGAATAGCCTGATTTTGTCATCCTTTCCACGGTAGGCCTTGAGTCCTTCGAATATGGCCTGACCATAATGCAGACACGCTGAGGCAGGATCAAGAGAAAAGTTACCATAGGGCACTATCCTGGCGTTATGCCAGCCAATGTCTGTTTTATAATCCATTAAAAACATGTGGTCTGAAAGGTGTTTGCCAAAACTCAGGTTAGAAGAAGGGGGGAGATCTTTTCGTTCTGATTCGGGCAAAAGCTCTATTTCAATATCCATGATGAGATTCATCCTTTCCAGAGAAGTGAGTGATTCACTTTAGCCATGGTCTGCTCCTAATTCAATAGTTTGATTCCGCTGAAAAAACCCAAAACGCACAATAAATGTTGAATTTTGAATGTTGAATGCTAAATTAAGGTATATGTCTTTTAAATCTTCTTCCACAATTCAGCATTCAGCATTCAAAATTCAACATTGTCTATAAAGTGATGTGCTCGGGCTTTTTGAGCGGAATCACTGGGGTATAATGGATAAATGATTGCGATCATTGATTACAAAGCTGGAAATCTGAAGAGTGTAGAATGTGCCCTTAAGAAGTTGGGATTTCCCTGTTGCATAACTCATAACAATGAAGAAATACTCGGCTCAGAAAGGATCATCTTCCCCGGAGTGGGGGCAGCCGGGCAGGCAATCGCTGACCTGAGACATCTTGGTCTGGATGAAGTCTTAAAGCAGGCCCTTGAGACCGGCAAACCGATCCTGGGAATATGTCTGGGTGCGCAGATCATACTGGATAAAAGCGAAGAGAACAGTGCGCAGTGTTTAGGACTGATCAGCGGAGATGTTAAGCTGTTTCCCTCTCCTCTTTTTTCCAAGGAAAATGAACGCCTTAAAATACCACATATGGGATGGAACAGCGTTCATTTAATCAAGCGGCATCCGATGCTGGAAGGGATTAAGCCTGCTGATGAATTCTATTTTGTCCATTCCTATTATCCAATGCCTGCTTCAGATAAATACATCATCGGGACTACTGATTACGGAATAGAGTTTCCGTCAATTATTGGCTATAAGAATCTGATTGCCATGCAGTTTCATCCTGAAAAGAGCGGGACCCCCGGTCTGAAAATCCTAAAGAACTTCTGCACATGGAACGGTCATTATGCTGAGTAAAAGGATCATACCCTGTCTTGATGTGAGAGACGGGAAGACAACAAAAGGTATCAAGTTTAAAGAGAATGTGGATATCGGCGACCCTGTGGAAATGGCCAGGTTCTATTATGAAGAGGGTGCGGATGAGATTGTTTTTTATGATATAACTGCTTCCAGTGAGCGGCGGGATATTATGATAGATGTTGTTCGCCGTGTGGCTGAGGAGATTTTCATACCTTTTTCTGTGGGCGGAGGAATCAGGACCATTGAGGATATGCGCGCCGTGCTTCTGGCCGGGGCGGAAAAAGTGAGTGTCAACACAGCAGCAGTAAAGGACCCTGAGATCATTTCCGAGGGGGCAAGGGCCTTTGGGAGCCAGTGCATTGTGCTTGGCATGGACGTTAAAAAGGTCGAGCCTTCTGAAAAAACTCCATCGGGTTATGAGATTGTCATCCACGGCGGCAGGACGTATACAGGCATTGACGCCCTTGCCTGGGCAAAGAAGGCAGAGGACTTAGGGGCAGGCGAGATATGCCTGAATTCCATTGATGCGGACGGCACAAAGCAGGGTTATGAAATCGCGCTGACCTCGCTTATTTCCGAAAATGTAAACATTCCGGTAATTGCCTCTGGTGGTGCGGGAAACATAAATCATATGCATGATGTGCTGAAGTATGCCAAGGCAGATGCTGCACTCATAGCATCTATTGTCCACTATGGGACCTATACCATCAAACAGATCAAGGATGAACTGCACTCCCGCGGCATAAAAGTCCGTAACACCTGGTAAATTAAACCACTACTTTTCACCACAGGGGTACGGATGACACAGATATGGCAGTTTTTTCTCTGCATCCTCTGTGTCTCGAACGAGCGTAACGAGTGGGCGGTGAATAAATGAAAGCCTTATTGGCCTTGGCAGATGGAACGGTATTCAGGGGTCGTTCCTTTACCGGCCGTTGTGAGACGGCAGGTGAGGTGGTTTTCAACACCAGCATGTCCGGTTACCAGGAGATACTGACTGATCCCTCCTATTGCGGCCAGATGGTAACCATGACCTATCCCCTGATCGGCAGCTATGGCATCAATAACGAAGATGTCGAATCCGACAGGATCCAGGTAAAGGCCCTGCTGGTAAAGGAATACCAGGAATATCCCAGTAACTGGAGATCCCAGGGGAGCCTTGCTGATTATCTGAAGGCGAGTGACATACCGGGAATTGAGGGGATCGACACCCGTGCCCTGACCAGACACATCAGACTTCAGGGTGCTATGAAGGCTGCCCTTTCAACAGAGGACCTGGACCCGGATTCCTTGGCTGAAAAGGCAAGGCAGTCCCCGGATATGGCCGGCAGCGACCTTGTCAAAGAGGTGACCTGCAAGGAACCCATGTTGTGGCAAGACGGGCGACTGATTAATCCGGACATTAATCTTGATCAATTCCAGTGGCCCGACAGGCCTGGCTCGTGGCGTGTGGTGGCCATGGATTTCGGTGTAAAACTGAATATACTTCGATCCCTGGAAGAGAGGGGATGCACCATCCTCCTTGTACCTGCAGATGTGGACAGCAAGGCCATAGACAGACTTGAGCCTGACGGGCTCTTCCTGAGCAACGGACCAGGAGACCCTGCTGCCGTTACCTACGCAGTGGATACCATCAGGGATCAAATAGGCAAACGGCCGATATTCGGCATCTGTCTTGGTCACCAGTTGATTGGATTGGCCCTTGGAGGCAAGACCTTCAAGCTCAAATTCGGACACCGCGGGGCCAATCAACCGGTTAAGGATCTGACAACCGGCAAGGTGGAAATCACCTCCCAGAACCATGGCTTCTGTGTGGACATGGAATCCCTGAAAGATCCTGCAATTGAGCTAAGCCATATCAACCTCAATGACATGACAGTGGAAGGTCTTATCCATAAAAAAATCCCTCTTTTCTCAGTTCAGTATCATCCTGAGGCATCTCCCGGCCCTCACGACGCATCCTACCTCTTTGACAGATTTATTGAGATGATGAACGGAT
>JAIWFS010000083.1:0-5642 GCA_048631505.1 archaeon
CAGTAATCTCAAGTAAGATAACCGGCAAAACTGCAGCTATTATTCTGTGACCAAGGCCAATGACATAAGAAAGCAGTTCAGAATTCACGGCTTAGATTTTCAGTAAACCCTGAACCCTTGAACCTTTGAACCTTGAACCCCTCGGTTACAAAATAGCTTTGGCTTTAATACCCTCTTGAAGCTCGCTTTGCCGCCTTGAGAGGATTGACCTTCCTGCCGGCAGCGTCTTTTGGGACTTCCTTCTTCACATGGGTTGCAAAGTTGCAGATGCCCTTTCGCCACTTCATTGCCGGATGCGGGTAAACTGAACAAAAATTGCCCGTATCATAGTTTACAACTCTTGCACAGCCCTCACACTGCTCAACTATTTCAAAGCAGGCCCCGCCCAAATACTTGCAACCATTTTGACTCATAAACTTGCACTGGGCCCCTGGCTTATTTGTAATACATTCCATAACTCATTCCCTCTAACACACAGAAATAAAAACTCCACCAAACAACTCCATTCAAGTGGGGCTGTTTACTCCAAATTCAGTGAATTGGCAAGATAACAAACAGGCAGGGCGAGACAATTTCTGGTATGATCCTAAGATGAGTTTAGAAAACATTAAAGAATTAATCCAAGAATCAAATAAAATCACTATCCTTACCGGGGCGGGGATGTCTACTGAATCCGGAATATCTGATTTTAGAAGTCCGGGAGGTGTCTGGAGCAAATATAAGACTGTTACGATCCAGGAATTTATCAGTGATAGAGAAAAACGAATATATTATTGGAAATACAAAAGTGAAACTATACCCTCGATGCTTAAAGCAAAACCAAACCATGCTCATTTGGCAATTGGTAAATTAGATCAACAGGGAAAACTCTTTTGGCTGTTGACTCAGAATATTGACGGACTGCACGAGAAGGGAGGAGTAGACAAAAAAAGAATTGTCAGGCTCCATGGAACTAACAGAGAAGCAATTTGTTTATCCTGTAATAGAGTTGTTGACATTAAACCTGTACTTGAAAGGGTTGATGGGGGTGAAGTTGAACCAAAATGTGAGAAATGCGGGGGACTCCTTAAACCAAATACCGTATCCTTTGGTCAGGGTCTAAATCCTGAGCATCTGGTAATTGCAGAAAAGGCTTCGAGGGAGTGTGATTTATTTATGGCACTGGGGACCTCGCTTCAAGTATTTCCAGCCAATTCTTTTGTTGATGTTGCTTATTCAAATGGAAAGCCTGTTATAATTGTCAACAGAGACCCTACTCCGTATGATGACCTCGCCAAATATCGTTTATCTGAATCTTTGGCTAAAATTTTACCAATGATTGTTTAGGCCTCTATTTCTGCATAGAGCTGACCGCAGGCGGCGGATATGTCTCGCCCCTTGCTCTTTCTAATGATGGCAGTGTAGTTAGCCTCTTTGAGTACTTGCTGAAATGCCAGAACCTGTTCGTGGACAGGGCGTTTGAAGGGAATATCACTGCTTTCGTTGTAAGGTATCAAGTTGATTTTTGAAGGGATTCCCTTGAGAAGTTTTGCAAGTGAAATTGCCTGTTCGACGCTGTCATTTACACCGGCAAGGAGGAGATATTCAAAAGTAATTCGCCTCCTGCGGGAAAGCCGATAATTTCGACATGCCTCAATGAGCTGTGGAAGGGGATAGCGCCTGTTAATGGGCATTATCTTATCCCGGGTCTCATCATCAGGGGCATTCAGGGAAATGGCAAGGCCTACGTCTGTATCTTGACCAAGACGCAATATCTCAGGAATAAGACCACAGGTGGATACGGTCATCCTGCGCAATGAGAAGTTTAGTCCAAGGTCATCAGTTAGTATGTAAATGGATTTTAAGACATTCCCGTAGTTTGCAAGGGGCTCTCCCATCCCCATGAATACGAGATTTTTGAGCTGTTCCTTTTCTTCAATATGTTCTAGTGCGGCGAGTACCTGCCCCACGATCTCCGAAGGGATAAGGTGACGACGAAAACCCATCCTGGCAGTATGACAAAACCTGCACCCCATAGCACACCCGACCTGGCTGGATATGCAAAGGGTCTTGTGGCCCCGTTCAGGGATCACGACGCTTTCCACCACTAAACCATCCGGCAGTCTCCATGCCAGTTTGCTTGTGCCATCAACAGAACGCTGGTCTGCCACAAGCTTTAGGTTGGTAAGCAGGCCTTTTTGGGCAGCCTTTTCCCTCAGGGCCTTGGGAAAGTCGGTCATTTGGGAGAAGTCCCGGAACCCGGGCTTCCAAAGCCAGCTAAAGAGCTGCCGGCCCCTGAAGGCCGGCAGGCCCAGATCTCTTGCCCATATTTCGAGGTCGCTTCGACTAAGACTGCGAAAGTCGATCACGACAGCTCTTCCAGAAGCCTCCTGGCATCTTCAATCTCTGGGAATTCCTCTTTTGTATTGATTGCCTTTTGAAGCTCCTCTTTTGCGGCATCGATCTTTTTCATCCCCTTCAAAGCCACGGCCATATGATAGCGGATGGTAGGCTGATTCGGCCATTTCTGAATGGCCTCTTCAAAGTTTGACATGGCAAGCTCGTAGCTCCCCCTCTTCGTAAGTATCCAACCAACAGTATCCAGTATAGCCGGTTGTTCAGGGGCTGCCGCCTTGGCTTTCTGTGCATAGATAAAGGCCTTGTCCAGATCGTGCTTTTTTTCCGCCAGCAGCCATGCCAGATTATTTGCAGCCGGCGCAAAATCCCGTTTTATTTCCAGGGCCTGCAGATAGGCCTCCTCTGCTTTATCATAATGCCCTAGCTGTTCTTCTACGGTGCCTATAGCCATGTAAGCACTTACAAGATCAGGATTCTTTTCCAGCAGAATCCTGTACTGGGCAATAGCTTCCTCTGCCTTGTCTGTTGATATATAAATCTTTGCCAGAGAGACATATGGCCCTATGAGATCAGGATTCAACTCCACGGCATCTTTAAAAGCGGCTTCCGCCTGATCTACACGCCCGGTCTGCAGAAGTAGTCTTCCCTGAACCATGGCTATTGCCGCGTTATCCGGCTGCTTTTTCCTCATTTCATCGCAAAGATCGAGTGCCTTATCCGGCTGTTCTTCGTATAAATATAGCGCCACCAGAGACGTCAGCGCAGGAAGGTGCCCTGGATTTTCCGATAACAATCCCCTAAAAGACTCTTTTGCTTTTTCAATCTCCTTTTGCGCCATATATGTTCTGCCCAGGAGATAGCGGGCGGACACGTCATCCGGAGAAGCCTTAAGGGCCCTGTGCAGGTCTTTTTCAGCGGTCTTTAAATCCTTGTTCATCAAGGCAGCAGAAGCATGGAGAATCAGGGCCTTTGGTTCACCTGGAATGCGCGCTAATATCAGCTCAGTCTGCTCTGTGACTATTTCAGGTTTGCGCTCTCTCAGGGCCACTTCAGCAAGCAACAATCTGGCCTTTAAAAACCCTGGTTGTCTTGAGACCAGCTTTTGCAGATCATCTTCTGCTTTGGTAAGCTCACCCGAGCCCAGATAAGCAAGCCCCCTGTAATACAGTGCCTCCGGGTTTCCGGGCTGCCGGTCAAGGATTTCTCCCAGTGACCCAATTGCAGTCTTTAAATCTTTGTCTTTCAGGGCAAGTTTTGCCTTTACCAGCAGGGCAATGGGATGGATAGAATTCTTTTTTAACGCTTCCTCAGTCAGGGATCTGGCCTCCTCAAATTTCCCTTGATCATATTTGAGGTCAGCTAATTTTGCCTTGATGTTTGCATTATCCGGAGACAACTTGAGGGCCTTCTCAAGGGTAATCACGGCCTTGTCTTTATGCCCCTTCTTGACCTGGAGCTCGGAAAAGGCCAACAGAGGAGCTGTTGCCTCGGGGAAAAGGTCTATTGCCTGTTGAAGTGTTGATTCAGCCTCTGCATCCCGGCCGTTTCGCATGTAGAAACCGGCCATTATCAATAGGGCATCCACCTCATCAGGATTTTCTCCAATAATAATCTTAATCTCTTCTTCTGCCTTTTTTTCCTGTCCTGTGGATTCATAGAGTGAAGACAGGGCAAGCCTCGATTGCACCCGGCCCTTTCCCTTCTCGCTGACAGATATGGCCTTTTTTAGAAAAAGCTCTGCCTGATTCAGGTCCTTTTTTTGAGAATATGCCCTTGCCAGAGCCATATAGACCTTGCTGTTATCAGGTGCCTGCTCCTCTGCTTTTCTGAAGACGGAAATGGCATCATCCAGCTTCTCCTGGTTAAGTAATAACGCTCCTTTTAACAATAAAGCATCAACATTTGACGGATCCTTGGAAAGCAGCACTTCCACATGCTTTTCCGCCTCGTCGATCTTCTTTGAAAGGAAAAATATCTGGGCGAGCTTCAGGCGGGCATCGGCATTGTCCGGGTCTACATCCACGGTCTTCTGAAGCTCGGAAAAGGCATCTCGCAGACTTCCAATCTTCAAATAAGCCAAGGCCATTTGATAATGGCCAGGACCGTACTTGGGATCAATCTGAACTACATTTTTGAACTCGATTACCGCTTCTTTGTATTTTTCCTCCTGGAAATAGTTCATCCCTCTTTCAAAATGTTTGGCCTTGTTCTCTTCAGGAGTACTGCAGGCAGGAAAAATCCCAACAAATATAATGAGTACCAGAAAAAAACCTAATATCTTCCGACTTTGCATATTTTTCCTCCTAACAAGGCCACCTACTCATTTTTCAAGGAAGATTGCCCGGTAGATTCCAGTACGCTTAACCAAAAATTGCTGTTCAGATTGACATGCTTACTTTGTTTGATGGCTGAGGCCAAGGGAACATGTACATAGCGGTCATTCCATAGACTCACCATCATGGCGGTTTTGCCCGCCATTGCGGCATGAACGGCATTTTGCCCAAGATTTGCGCAGTAGAGGCGATCGTCCACGTTTGCAGGCACGCTACGAATAATGTAACTGGGATCTATATAACGGACAAAGGCCGTCATGCCAATCTCATTGAAGTATTCTCTAAAGGTATCCCGGAGAAAGACGCCTATGTCTCCCGGCTTGATGTTGCCTGATGGATCCCGTATCACTTTGTCCCCGGTTATATACCGTTGCCCCGCACCTTCAGACACAACCACCACTGCATGACCACGATCCCTGAGCCTGTGCTCAAGGGCCTTTAACAGACCATTTTCTCCTTCCAGGTCAAAATCACTTTCAGGTATCAGACAGAAGTTGACCTCCCTTAAAGCATTTGTTGCGGCAGATGCAATGGAGCCTGAATATCTCCCCATGACCTTGACCAGGCCTACACCATTAGGTGCACCAATAGCCTCGACATGGGCACACCTTATGGACTGACTGGCCATTTCAACTGCGGTATCGAAACCAAAGGTCTTAGAGACAAGATAAATGTCATTGTCTATGGTCTTTGGTATGGCAACAATAGCTATTTTGAGATCACGCTTATTGATTTCATCGACAATTTTGACCCCTGCCCTGAATGTGCCATCGCCTCCAATAATGAACAGTATGGATACGTTCATACGTACGAGCGCATCCACTATGCCGTCTATGGGTTGGTGTCCTCTGGAAGAGGCAAGGATTGTCCCTCCATACTCATGTATACGATTTACTGCTTTGAGAGATAAATCCATTACAGGAAGACCGTACTCTGGAATAAAGCCCCTCAGTCCATAACGTATGCCAAGGA
>JAIWFS010000084.1:0-5631 GCA_048631505.1 archaeon
CCGGCCAGAGCCTGATCAAGTAACTTTCCTCTAGGGCTTAGCAAAATGACCCTGGCCTCAGGCGGCTCTTTTTTCAGGACATCAAGGGCCTTATAGATTGGTTCGGGCTTCATCACCATGCCCTCTCCACCACCAAAAGGTCTGTCATCAGTGGTCCGATGCCTGTCTGTAGTAAAATCCCTGAGGTTGACTGTCCTGACCTTCAGGATATCTGCCTCAATGGCACGCCTTACTACCCCATCCTTTAAGGATGAATCAAAAAAATGGGGAAAGATAGTAACTATGTCAAAGAGCATTGGCCTCAACAAGGCCAGGGGGAAGATCTACCACCATGACGCCCTTCTCAAGGTCGATCTTTTTCACCATCTGCTCAACAGCAGGCACAAGGATCTCTCCCCCGTCACCCTTAACCACATAGACATCATGGGCACCTGTTGCCAAGACATCAGACAAAATTCCCAATTCTTCCCCTCCGGCACTCACCACAGAAAGTCCCTCAATCTCGTGCCAGTAATACTCTCCCTCAGCCAGTGGCGACAGCTTGGCTCTATCCAGGAAGATCTCTTTACCCACAAAAGATCCTGCCTGTGTTATGTCAACTATACCTTCAAGTGCCAGGATCACGCTTTGACCTTTTTTGACGCGGGCCTTAAGCACCCTTTGAGGCACTTTGTCGCCGTATTTGCCCTGAACAAAAAGGTCTTTGTAGTCTAAAAAATACTCTGCATCCGAGTAGGAATACACTTGCACCTCACCACGTATTCCATGGGTCTTTACAATCCTGCCAAGGGCAATAAAGAAGGTGTCAGTGCCCATCAACTATTCAAGTATTTCTAAGACCGACCTCTTCCGCAATTTTGTGGATGCAGCATTGAGTATGGTCCTCATTGCTCTAGCGGTACGGCCCTGCCGGCCTATCACCTTTCCAAGGTCTTCCTTGGATACCTTAAGTTCTAGAACCGAGGTCTGTTCTCCTTCGACCTCGTTTACCTGCACCGCCTCAGGATTATCTACCAGTGCCTTTGCTATGTATTCAACCAGCTCCTTCATCGTTCGCCTCCGCAGTCAATGTCCTCATGTGGCGGTATTATAGTGTTTTACTGTTGAGCAGGTTCCAGTGGGTGGCCGACTTTTTTAAGCAAGGACCTCACTGTATCTGAGGGCTTAGCGCCCAAACTCAGCCATTTGTCTACCTTGGATGAGTCAACCTTGAATTCCGCCGGGTCCTTTAGAGGATCGTAGGTGCCGAGGATTTCGAGAAATTTTCCATCTCTTGGAGCCTCGGAGTTTGCCGCCACCACACGATAAAACGGCTTCTTCTTGCGTCCATGCCGGGTCAAACGAATTTTTATTGCCATATTTACCTCCGAAAATAATTCAAAAGGGCAAAAGCCCTTTAGGGAACTGTTTAAATTTTGATTTCCTCATTTTTTTGAGCATTTTGTTCATTGCTGTATAATTTTTAAGAAGGCGATTTACATCCTGGACCGCAGTGCCGCTACCATTGGCTATCCTCTTTCTCCGGCTGGCATTGATGATAGTGTAACTCCTGCGCTCCTGGGGTGTCATGGAGTTAATAATAGCCTCCACCCGTATGAGTTCTTTCTCGTCAGGGGCCAACCCCTTTAGCTGCTTCATTTTGTTTAGACCGGGAATCATGGAAATAATTTGTTCAAGACTTCCCATCTTCCTTATCTGCCGCAACTGGTCTCTGAAGTCCTCCAGAGTAAAACTGTCCGTTTTAAGCTTGTCCTGAAGCTCCAGGGCCTTTTTCTGGTCAATGGTATCCTGAGCCTTCTCAATCAGGCTGAGAACATCCCCCATTCCGAGAATTCGGTTGGCTATTCGGTCAGGATGGAAGGGTTCTAGGGCGTCAAGTTTCTCACCGACACCTACCAGCTTGATGGATTTCCCTGTAACTGCCTGAATTGAAAGGGCCGCACCGCCTCTGGCGTCACCCTCAAGCTTGGTGAGCACAACGCCTGTAATAGAAAGTTCCTGGTCAAATTTTTGAGCTACATTGACAGCATCCTGTCCGGTCATGGCGTCTGCCACAAGCAGAATTTCCTGAGGAGACACCACGGCATTTATTTCCCTGAGTTCCCCCATTAGGGCATCATCTATGTGCAAACGGCCTGCAGTATCAATAATAACCGTATCGAGGCGAGCAATTTCCGCTTTGGCAACTGCCTGTCTAGCTATGTCCACAGGAGACATGGCCGACTCCGAAGGAAATACATCAATTTTTAACTGGTCCCCAAGAATCTGTAGCTGCTCTATGGCCGCGGGCCTGTAAACATCGGCAGGCACAAGGTAGGGTTTGCGACCCTTTGATTTCAGCCAGCGAGCGAGCTTTGCAGCAGTGGTGGTCTTACCCGAACCCTGAAGACCCACCAGAAGTATAACTGCAGGCTGGCGTCCAGCCAGATCGAGCCTCTTATTATGGCCCCCGAGTAAGGCTATAAGCTCCTCATGGACTATTTTCACAACTTGCTGGGCCGGAGTCAGGCTTTCCATCACCTCCTGCCCCACAGCCCGCTCTTTCACCCGAGCAATAAAGTCCTTTACGACCTTATAGTTTACGTCCGCCTCCAAAAGGGCCAGACGGACCTCCCTCAGGCCCTCCTGGATATTCTCCTCTGAAAGCTTTCCATAACCCTTAAGGCGTTTGAATACGGAATCCAGACGCTCACTCAGATTATCAAACATGCTTGTTTAAATCCCAATTTTTCATACGAATGGGTACTCAGTTACCTTGAGCTTTTTTCACGGTAAATAATCAGTAAAATCAGAAGAATTTACTTAATTCGTCTTGAGGTGTCAACCTGACGTTTTTTTCGTCCCTTAGACTTAAACACCACACTTACTGCCTCATCCGCCCTGGATATCAAGTGAAATTTCATGGTCTCCCTGACCTGGGAAGGTATTTCATCAAGATCCCCTGCATTGCGCTTGGGCAGAATAATCTGTTTTATCCCGGCCCTGTGGGCACCCAGCACCTTTTCTTTAATCCCGCCCACTGGAAGGACGAGTCCCCTCAAGGTAATTTCACCAGTCATGGCTATGTCAGGTCTAACAGACCGATCAGTGAACAGGGATATAAGTGCCATACATATAGCCACTCCGGCAGAGGGACCGTCCTTGGGTATGGCCCCTGATGGAACATGGACATGGATATCCTCATCTTTGAACGCGTCGTCCGGGATACCCAGATCTAATGCCTTGGAACGGACAAAACTCAGGGCGGTCTGGGCGGATTCCTTCATCACATCACCCAGCTTTCCTGTAAGTAATATCTTCCCTGAGCCACTCATCTTGCCGGCCTCAATAAACAGGATTTCACCTCCCGAGGGAGTCCATGCCAGTCCTGTAGCCACACCCGGGACCTTGGTCCTTTCCGCAACCTCGGCCATAAACTTGGGCGGCCCCAAGTACTCTTTCAGGCCCTTTATCCGTATCTTAACCTTATCAGTCCGCCCCTTGGCCACTTGCTTGGCCACTCCCCGGCACACAGCGGCTATCTTCCTTTCGAGATTCCGGACCCCTGCCTCCCGTGTGTAGGCGCTGATGATCTTGGACAGTGCCATTTTATTAATGCTGAGATTACGCCTGGTCAGACCATGGGCCTCAATCTGTCTTGGGATCAGGTATTTACGTGCGATCTCAAGCTTTTCCTCAAGAGTATAGCCTGAGAGCTCCAATACCTCCAACCTGTCCAGCAGGGGACTGGGTATAGTATCCAAAACATTGGCAGTAGCAATAAAGATCACCTTTGAGAGGTCAAACTCTACTCCCAGATAGTGGTCAGTAAACGTAATATTCTGTTCAGGATCCAATACCTCCAAAAGGGCCGAAGCCGGGTCCCCCCTGAAGTCCATCCCTATTTTGTCAATCTCATCCAGCATCAGCACGGGGTTTTTGACCCCCACCTTTCTGATGCCCTGAACAACACGCCCCGGCATGGCCCCTACATATGTGCGGCGATGTCCGCGAACTTCCGCCTCGTCCCTCATGCCTCCCAACGCTATCCTTAAAAACTTGCGTCCCATGGAACGGGCTATTGATTTCCCAAGAGAGGTCTTGCCGGTGCCGGGAGGACCATAAAAACACAGAATGGTTCCCTTGGCGTCGGGTTTGAGCTTTCGTACTGCCAGGTACTCTATGATACGATTCTTTACCTTTTCCAGGTCATAGTGATCCTCATTAAGGATACGTTCTGCCTGATCCAGGTCCAGATGATCCTCTGTAAACTCATTCCAGGGAAGCTCAAGCAGCCAGTCAATATAGGTCCGGGCTACCGTATACTCAGGGGCAAAGGGATGCATCTTGGAAAGGCGGTCAAGCTCACGGGTGGCCTCTTTCATGGCGTCTTCCGGCAGGCCCTTGGCCTCCAGCTTCTCCCTCAGTTCCTCGATTTCATCCGGCTTCTCTTCCCCTTCTCCAAGTTCCTTCTTGATGGCCTTAAGCTGTTCTCGCAGAAGGAATTCCTTCTGGGTCTTCTCCACCTGTCCCTTGACCTGGGACTGGATCTTGTGTCCAAGTTCGAGAATTTCAAGCTGACCGGTCAGAATACGAAGGGCCGCTTGCAGCCGCTCCTTGACATCCAAGGCTTCCAATACGGTCTGCTTATCATCAGTTGAAACATTGAGATGGCTGATCACTACGTCTGCCAAGGCACCTGAATCTTCCACACCCATTATCATCGCCCCGAGCTCTCTGGGGAGATTGGGAGACAGCTCCAGCACCTTGGAAAAAATCTGCCTGACATTTACCGCAAGGGCCTGGATCTCAAGATCATGGCTATCTATGTGCTGTACCGGCTCCACCTTTGCCTTTATATACGGTTCCTCTTCTGTAATCTCCAGAAGCCGCACCCTGGTGACCCCTTGAACTATCAGCCTTGCATGGCCCTCCTCATTCTTGGCCATCCGGAGTATCAGGCCCACAGTACCTACATTATGGAAACCAAGAGACTTATCATCCCCCTTTTTTTCGCTCATTACCGCTACGGTCCTGTCTGTTGCAAGGGCGTCATCAACCAGCTTTACGAGATTTGGCTGTTCCACTACCCAAGAAACAACCATGTGGGGAAAGAGCACAAGCTCTTTACCAGGCAACACCGGAAGCTCGCGGATTGTACTGTGCTTGGTATTCTCTTTTATGTGTATATTTTCACTCATAAGCAATCTTAATTACATCCTTGACGCATAATAAATGTTGAATGTTAAATTGTGAATGTTGAATTAAGGTATATGTCTTTTAAATCTTCTTCCACAATTCAACATTCAAAATTTAGAATTCAAAATTGTGTCTGAACGGCCTTTTCGTTCAGACACTAATTATGTTGGAATCAGGACACATCGATCTTTATTGTATCATTCGCCTTTTTGCAAAGCATCCTTATAACGAGCAACCCGTTTTCGTAATATGCATCCATCTGCTCCGGATCTACAGTCACGGGAATGCGAATGATACGTTCGAATGGGCCGTATTCAATTTCCATCTGATAAAAACGCCCTTTGCCCAAACTGACTGGTGGACGTCTCTGGCCGGCCAGATGCAAGAACTGCCCTTTAAAGATAAGATTCAGACTCTCCTTGTCTACACCTGCAGTATCCGCCACAATATAAA
>JAIWFS010000085.1:0-5624 GCA_048631505.1 archaeon
CATCGCGAGCGCTCAGGCGAGGCGGGCGGGCCTGCCCATCAACACCGAATGACCACACCAGCGATATCGGTCCAACTTGGCAAGAGATTCCACTAGCTTGGCTCTCAATGGATTCAGATGAATATATCTGACCAGTTCCTTGAAATAGGTACAGCAATTCCCGACGTAAGGCATTCCGGCTGCAATCGGGAATTGCTGGAATCATGGGCTGTTTAGAAAAATCGGGGGCAAAACCCTTAGCTCTTCCCCTGCATCTTTACATCCCTCAACCAGGATCAGTTTGGCCGGTAGATTCGGGTCGGGGTGAATCATTCTCAATCTCTTAGGTTCAAGGCTCAGCTCATGCATGCCGGCCAAAAGTTTGGCAGCTCGGTCAGCAGAATAGATAAGGCTTAACCGGCCTCCAGGGTGGAGAGCATAACGGGCTGCAGATAGTATCTGATCAAGGTCTGTCAGGATCTCGTGCCTTGCAAGGGCCTCCTGGGAATTTTTACACATCCTGCCGGATACAGGAGACCTGTAAGGCGGGTTAGTCACTACGTGGTCAAAACTGCCTGCAGAAAATAACTCCGGTATTCTATTTAAGTCTGATTCATATAATGCGATTTGTTCGTCCAGATGGTTCAAACGGATATTTTTTTCTGCGATCCTGGCAAGACCTTTCTGTATCTCAAGCGCTACTATTTTTACATTGCTGTGCTTTTTGGCAAGGACCAGGGATATGACCCCGCATCCTGTGCCAATGTCCAGGATATGATCGAATTTTCTTAGTCTTACAAAGTCAGCAAGCAGTAACGAGTCTACAGAAAAACGGTAACCATGCCTTGGCTGGAGGATTTTGATATCGTGATCCCTGAGACAGCTCTCCGTGACTTCAGATAAGATTTCTGGTAGATGTAATTCTGATTTTTTTAGGTTTTGAGCCATGGATTTATGCTGTTATTTTTTCTTTGAGACCATTATAACCTGTTATGAAAAACTAATCATGATAGCAGTTTGGCAAAGGGTCAGTGAGGCCCGGGTTGAGGTAAACGATGAGATTTTGGGGCGCATCGGTAAGGGAGCCCTTGTGCTACTTGGAGTGGAATCAGAAGACAGCGATGTTGACGCGGCCTTTATAGCGGAGAAATGTGCAAACCTCAGGGTCTTTGATGACCAGGATGGCCGTCTTAATCTCTCATTTGCTGATATTGGCGGAGAACTGCTTCTGGTATCACAGTTTACTCTATGCGCAGATTGCAGGAAGGGAAGAAGGCCGTCATTTGTCAAGGCCGCCGCTCCTGACGAGGCCAATAGACTCTACGAGCTTGTAGCTGATATGATCAGGGCCAAGGGTGTCGAGGTGAAGACCGGTCGTTTTCAGGCCCACATGAAGGTACATCTGGTTAATGATGGTCCGGTGACGTTGCTGTTGGACAGTCGAAAGAGGTTTTGATTAAGGCGTATGTCAGAACAGCCAGCCCTTGAGATCTTTGAGGATTGGGAACCGCCTCAACTGAGTGAGGAAGCGTCAAGTTGGCTGCTTTCTCAGCTTTCTCCCGAGGTCTTTTCGCGGTTTGCCCAGGCTATACAGCAAGACCCGGAAGGCCAGGCCGCACTCTCCGGGTTCAGAATTTCCCCTAATTCAATAAAAAAGCCCGGCGTCAAGCAGGCCATTTCCGCAAGGCTTGCATCACTTCTTGTGTCCTCAAGGTGGGCAAGGAGCGCCTTTTTCATCCTATCCTTTCCACATGGCAGGTGGTTCAGATGGGCGGAGGTCATTGACGCACACGACGAGATCTGGCTGGAAATCAACTGGAGAGAGCTCATAAGGGGAACCGGGGACCCTGCCTTGGCTGTTGCATTTGCCATGGACGACCGTCTGAGTCTGGCCAGGAGAGGTGAGAGGGCCTTAAAGACAAGATCCATATGGACAGGAGAACTGACCGGTTCCAAGGAGTTGTTACCGGAGGCATGGGCTGAGTTCCAAGGTCTCTTGGGGCCTCAGGAGTTTAGAGATCCTTCAGAGACAGAGGCATTAGAAAACCTGCAAATCAGGCTTGAAGAGATATCAGCCAAGCTGCAGAGGACAGAGCAGGATGAAGTAAAACAAAAAAAGGCAAGAAAAAAGCTGGAGGCCGGAATCAGGGAGCTTGAGGCCAAGTGCCTGGAACAGGAATCCTCTATCAGTAAATTTAAGGATAAGTTGAAGGAGCAGTCAAGGCGTATAAAGGTCTATGAGACTGAAATGGAGTCAGAGGTTGGAGCAAGGGTCGCCGGTTTTTACCGGGAGTTCTGTAACTGTGACATGTGCGAGGAAGAACTGTGGAAAGACTCTATGAAAGAAGGTGGAAGCAAAGACCTCTTGGAAAGGGTGGAAAGGGCCCTCACTGCCCAAAGCCATCTGGATGCCCGGTACGGTACCCGTTCCAGGGTGATCGCCAGGCTTAAAAAGCTTGAATCCAAGTACGAGGAGGTTGAAAGGGCCCTGGGCGATGTCCTTGTCCCAACCCCGTCATTGCTTAAGGCCGGAAAGGACCTGCAACTTGAGATTGCCCACTGGAGACAGATGCTTCCAGATGCGGAAGAAGCCTGCTCGCCTTTGGCAGGAAGCCTCCTTGGGCAGGCAAGGTCCTTCAAGGTGAATGAGGAAGGAATCAGGCAGCTTGAGGCATTGTTGACAGAGCTGGATCGTCCACCCATTGAGTCATTACTCAATGAAGAGGAAAAGGCCTTTTTGCACCGCCACATCAGGAAGCTTTTGGCTGAAAGGAGAAAGATATGGCAGGCAGGCATGCTGGCCAAGCATCCTCCAGTACGCATCCTCCCCCATCAAGTAGATGATATTTCGAATCTTTCAGCCTTTGTATTGAGGCACCACGATCTGTGTTCAAATTCCATTCTGCTGGTTGATGGCTATAATGCAATAAAGTCCTCTGCCGAATGGGCAATACTTGACAGCCAGAACTTCACCAAGGCAAGAAATCGCTTTATTGAGCTATGGGAGTTAAGGGCAAAGGACTGGAAAAGGGTAGAACTTGTCTTTGACGGCCAGGAAGAGCGCCACTGGATCGAGGAACGGGGCCACCTGATAGTGGTCTATACGGATGCCAGATTCGAGTCCCAGAGAGCGGATATCTATATTCAGTCCCGAATGGGGGAACTCAATGCAGATAACCCTGACACAAAGCTCTTTTTAATCACCGCAGACAGAGAGCTGAGGGACTCTGTCAGCCAGTGGTGTAATTACTTCATTGAGCCGAGATGGGCACTTATACCTTATCTCAGCATAGAAGATTGATAAGCGTTCACAGGGCACCGCACCTGCTTTGTTGTCGGGCACTTGAAGTACAGGGAGTACGTCTGCATACCCTCCGCCTCGCATCTGCAGTACCCTGTAAACGCTTACAGTTCGGTGGGTTATTGATTCACTCCCAGATTCCAAGCTTCCTGTAAGCTTCGTAAAGGACTATCCCTGCGGCATTAGACAGATTAAGGCTTCTCACTTTACCCCATATGGGCAGATAAAAACTCCTCTCAATATTCTCCTCGAGGAGAGAAGGAGGAAGTCCCTCGGTCTCCTTTCCGAAGACGAGAAAGCATCCCGGTGTGAAGTTTGCTTCAGTATAGATATATTTCCCCCTGGTTGAGAAATAAAGGAAGTCACCCCCGGCATTTTCAAGCATAAAGGCCTTCAGGCTTCTGTGATGTTTGACAGTTACACTGGGCCAGTAGTCAAGGCCTGCTCTTCGGAGATTCTTGTCGTCCGTCTTAAAGCCAAGGGGATGGATAAGGTGAAGAACAGAATTGGTTGCCCCGCAGAGCCGGGCAATGCTACCGGTGTTGGGTGGTATTTCCGGCTCTACGAGTACTACATGGAGAGAAGGAAGAGAATCGGACCTGTCAAGGGACTTCATGCCATTTTTCTGATTTTTTCCCGGCACTCAGGGCACAATCCCTTCACCTCCAGCTTATGATCCAGTATCTTAAAACCGAAACGTTCTCCCAGGTCCCTTTCGATGTCCTTTAATCTCGGGTCTGTGAATTCCTCAATCTTCCTGCACTCAGTACATCGAAGGTGGCAGTGGTGTTCGTGGCCATATATGTGCTCGTAGTGCATGTGGCCGTCTTCAAAGAACACATCCTGGACCAGGCTGGCATCTATTAAGAGAGGTAGAAGCCGATATATGGACGCCTTTGAGATATTTATACCCTTTCGCCTTATAGTCAAATAAAGTGTGTCTACATCAAAGTGATCATGGGTGGCAAAGATCTCTTTTATTATCTGTTCTCGTTCCTGGGTGTATCGTAGTCTGTTTTTTTGAAGGTACTCACGAAAGACTTGTAATTCCGATTTTTTTTGCATGAAAAGAGCCCTCGATTTCCAGATTTGAACAAATTTATGATTCCGCTGAAAAAACCCAATCTGCGGCGTTGCTTCAATTTTCCAGTCACTGCGACGTACGATAAGTACGTCTCATTCCTGGAAAATTTCGCGCCTTGCATCTCGGGCTTTTTGAGCGGAATCATGTTTCAGACTTTTTGCAGTGTAATCATTTATGAATTATGGTGAATCCGCTAAATATGCTCAATAATTACTTAATGTTATACATGTGAGAAATTGACAAGTCAAGTTTAAAGCAACTGTTTAATAATAAGCCTATGCCCAGTATTGTGCAAGGATAATTTTCACATTCCTTGGCAGTCGACAGCCGGAAAGGGCGTGAAGAATTATGTACAAGGAGATGATAAATGACAGCAAAAGAACAAGTTGAGATTCGCGAGACCCTGGGATTTGTCGGCGGAGGACAGATGGCAGAAGCCCTGATAAAGGGGCTGTTGTCAAAAGAGCTCTTGAAACCAGGCCGGATCACGGCATCTGATTTGTCTGAGGACAGGAGAAATCATCTCAAGGAAGCATTTGGGATAAATATTACCTCAGAAAACAAGGAAGCAGTCAAAGGATCTGAGATTATTATCCTGGCGGTCAAACCCCAGGTCATGTCTATAGTCCTTGAAGACATTGGGCCTGTTGTGAGCAGCAATCATCTTGTTGTATCCATAGCTGCTGGAATAACCATCCACTCTTTGGAAAAAAGACTCCCTGAGGGTGCAAGAGTAGTGCGCGTGATGCCCAATACCCCTGCATTGGTTCAGGCAGGGGCCGCGGCACTGTGTAAGGGGACTGCCGCTAGTTCGGACGATCTGGATATAGTGCGACAGATATTGGAGGCAGTGGGCAAAGCGGTTGTTGTACCAGAGGCCTTGATGGATGCAGTCACAGGGCTCAGTGGTAGCGGACCGGCATATGTCTTTACATTTATTGAGGGGTTGATTGATGCAGGAGTGCGGGAAGGGTTGCCTAGAACTGTTGCTCAAGAGTTGGTGGTTCAGACTGTACTGGGGGCGGCCCTCATGTGTCGGAATACCGGAAAACACCCGGCAGAACTGACTACGATGGTGACCAGTCCAGGGGGAACCACTGTTGCGGGTCTGCATGTCCTGGAACGGGCCGCGCTGCGTGGGATATTACTGGATGCAGTCAGGGCCGCAACAGAGAGGTCCAGAGAGCTTGGTGGTTGAAAAAAGTAATAAACGTTATCGGCCGGCTTTGCGAGGCAGTTTTGATGATGCAAGAAACATTA